>JBEICS010000113.1:0-6592 GCA_040383925.1 Acidimicrobiaceae bacterium
CTACGCAGTGGTGAACGTGATGCTGCCCCGCATCTACCACCCGGCTTGGCAGGGCAACGTGTTCGAACAGCGCTCCGAGTCGATCGCCGAGCAACTGTGCGGTGAGGGCATGACCATCGAATTAGACCAGTTGCTGGCCAAGTCGCCGGGCCGCGCCGATGCCGTTTTCCACTGGCACCAGTATCAGGCCTACTGGATCGACACCGACGACCGCCGCACCGCAACCTGCTGGCTGGCGGTCGACGGCTCCACCGTCGAGAACGGCTGCATGCAGTTCCTGCCCGGCTCGCACCACGAACCGGTGCGGCCGCATCGTCCGCTGCACGGCGACCGCTCGGCCAGCCACACCCTGGTCACCGATCTGCGGCCCGACGATGTGATGCGCCCGGTCGAGATCGGCCGCGGCGACATCACCGTGCACAACGAAGGCGTGCTGCACGGCTCGGGCGGCAACACCTCGGCGCACAGTTACCGCCGGGCGTACATCGTCGCCCTGCGCAGCGAGTCGACCGTGGCCGAGGAACGCCGCCGTGGCTTCACCCACAGCCACAACGACGCGGGCGAGGTGCTCGACAGCGTCGACGGCCTCCAGGCCTGAGCCGAACGGCATTACCCACTGGTAACTCGCGGCGCGTACGCTGCAGCGCAACGCGAGTCGCGAGGAGGACATCGTCATGGCAGGTTCGTACATCGTCGCCGGAGCCCGTACGCCGATCGGCAAGATGAGCGGGGCACTGGCCGCGTTCAGTGCCGCCGATCTCGGTGGCTTCGCCATCAAGGCAGCACTCGAGCGGGCCGGCGTGGCCCCCGACGAGGTCGAGCACGTGCTGATGGGCCAGGTGCTGATGGCCGGCCAGGGCCAGGTGCCCTCGCGCCAGGCCGCCGTGAAGGCCGGCATCCCCATGAGCGTGCCCAGCGTGAACATCAACAAGGTGTGTCTGTCGGGCCTGAACACCATCTACCTCGCCGACCAGATGATCGCCTCGGGCGAGGCCGACATCGTGGTTGCAGGCGGTATGGAGAGCATGACCAACGCGCCGTACCTGGCGCCGGGCGCGCGTGGCGGTTTCCGCTACGGCAACACCGAACTGGCCGACGCCATCATCAAAGACGGCCTGTGGTGCGCGTTCGACGCGTGCCTGATGGGCCTCGGCACCGAGCGCTACTCGGCCGGCTCGATCACCCGCGAGCAGCAAGACGACCTGGCGATGAAGAGCAACGAGCGTGCCGCCAACGCCATCAAGGAAGGCCGCCTCGCCGACGAGATCGTTCCCGTCAGCATCCCGCAGCGCAAGGGCGAGCCCATCCTGGTCGAGACCGACGAGGGTGTGCGTCCCGGCACCACGATGGAGTCGCTCGGTGGCCTGAAGCCCGCGTTCGACAAGGAGGGCACCATCACCGCAGCCAATGCTTCGCAGATCAGCGACGGTGGCTCGGCCGTGGTGATGATGAGCGAGCGGGCGCTGAACGCCCGTGGCATCACGCCCCTCGGCCAGGTGGTGAGCTACGGCATGGTGGCCGGGCCCGACAGCGCCTCGCTGCTGCAGCAGCCGAGCAAGGCCATCCTGAAGGCCCTCGCCCGCGCCGGCAAGAGCGTGGCCGACCTCGACCTGTTCGAGATCAACGAAGCGTTCGCCGCAGTGGGCGTCGCGTCGATGGCCGACCTCGGCATCAGCGACGAGATCGTGAACGTGAACGGCGGCGCCATCGCCCTCGGCCACCCAATCGGCATGAGCGGCAACCGCCTGGCCCTCACCCTGCTGCACGAACTGCGCCGCCGTGGTGGTGGCATGGGCGCTGCGGCGCTGTGCGGTGGCGGCGGCCAGGGCGACGCCCTCATCGTTCGCACCGTCTGACCCACGACGCTGCACCGGCCTGCCGAGAAGGACAACGGCACCAAATCACAGAGATGTGACTTGACATATGTCCGTCATGTTTGTAACGTGATCGACACATAGTTGTTCGGTCCCCTCCCGGAGGCCGAACAACGACAGAGTCGGGGTACCGCCTCTGGAGCTGGCCCGTCCGCCCGCTACCAGGTCCAGGAGCGGTACCCCGGTTCGCGTTCCGGGTGCCCCTTCCAGCTGAGCGTCAGCCGGCCATGTCGCGGCGGTTCTCGAGCGACCGGCCGAGCGTGAGCTCGTCGGCGTACTCGAGATCGCCACCCACCGGCAGGCCGCTGGCGATACGGGTGACCCGCACATCGAACGGCTTCAACATCCGCGCCAGGTACAACGCGGTGACCTCGCCCTCGGTGTTGGGGTTGGTGCACACGATGACCTCGGTGATGCCCTCGGGCTCGATGCGGGCGAACAGTTCCTTCACCTTCAACTGCTCGGGCCCGATGCCCTCGAGCGGGTTCATCGCCCCCAGCAGCACGTGATAGCGACCACGGAATTCGCCGGTGCGCTCGATGGCCACGATGTCGCGGGCCTCTTCCACCACACACACCGTGGTGGCGTCGCGGCGGTCGTCGGCACAGATGGGACACAGTTCGTCGTCGGCGACGTTCCAGCAGCGGGCACAGAACCGCACCTTCGCCTTGGCCTCGACCAGGGCCGTGGCCAACCGGGTGACCTCTTCAGCCGGCGCCTTCAGCAGATGGAAGGCGATGCGCTGGGCCGACTTCGGGCCGATGCCCGGCAGGCGACCCAACTCGTCGATGAGGACCTGGACGGGCGTGGTGTAGGTGGCGGCCATCAGCGCCGCTCGTCGATCATCTCGGAACCGGGGAACGCCTGGGCCAGACGATCGATGGGCGACACCACCGACTCGGGCGGTGCGTCGACGAGGTCGTTCAGGTCGATGTCGTCGTCGGCCTCGGCAGGCGCCGGCGCGGCCGGCGCAGCAGCCGACGCAGTGACGGCACCGCGCGGCGGTTCGTCGTCGTGCGCTGCGTCGACCACGAAGGCCAGCGGCACCCGGGCACCCAGCACCGCCACCAGCGCTGCCTCGGCATCGGCACGGAACTGCTCGCACTTGCTGCGGTGCGTGTCGTTCGGAACGGCCAGGGTGAGCACTCCGTCGCGCACACCCACCACCCGCGGCACGGAGTAGATGGCCCGCACCAGCGGCTTCAGCGTGGGCACCACATCGCCCGACCAGCGGGCCACCACCTGTTCGGCGGATACGCCGTCTGCCGGTGCAGCCGGTGCAGGGCGGGCGGCCTCAGCAGGAGCGGGAGCAGGCGCAGGGGCAGGCGCTGCTGGCGGCGCGGTGTCAGCGGGTGCGGCAGCAGGCGCGGCGGCGGCAGGCGCAGGCGCAGCTGCCGGCGGCGCGGGTGCGGGAGACGGAGCTGGTGCGGGAGACGGAGCAGGAGCGCCGCCCTGCGGACGGGCCCGACCACCCAGGGCCACGCGACCGGTGGCCGGATCGACCGGCACGGGAGCCTGCCGGGCCACACCGCCGCCAGGCGCGCCGCCCTCGGCCACCGACCGCTCGAGCCGGTCGAGACGATCGAGGATGGAGCCGATGTCGTGCGCCGCGGCCTCGTGACTGAGCTGCACGAGGGCCACCTCGAGCAGCAGCCGCGCATCGGGCGCGTGGCGCATCTCGACGAGGATCTGGCCGAGGCGTTCCATCGCCCGCACAACCTTCGCCGCGCCCAGGCGCACCGCCTGCTCGGACACCGCGTTCGCCTTCGCGTCGGGCAGCGCCACCAACTCGGGCGCCATCAGCGACAAGAAGCAGTCGCGCAGGTAGCGGACGATGTCTTCGGTGAGCGTGCGCGGGTCGCGGCCCTGGTGCACGGCGTGCGCCACACCGGTGAGGGCGCGGCCCGGGTCGAGGTCGATGAGCGCTTCGACGAACTCGGCGAGGTCGACGGTGTCGATCTCGTCGCCGCCCGTGGACGCGATGAGCTCGAGCGCGCTGAGCGTGTCGCGGGCCGACCCACCGCCCTGCTCGAGCGCGGCCTGGATGGCGGCCTCGCTGACCTGCAGGCCGGCGTCGGACACCACCCACCGCACGTGCGCCTCGAGTTCGTCCATCGGCAGCAGGTGGAACCGCAGGTGCTGGGTGCGGCTGCGGATGGTCTCGCTGACCTTCTGCGGATCGGTGGTGGCCAGCACGAACACCACGTGCGACGGCGGTTCCTCGAGCGTCTTCAGCAACGCCGCCTCGGCGCCCTTCGACAGCATGTGCACCTCGTCGAGGATGTACACCTTGTGCCGCCCCGGCGTGCCGAGCGAGGCCTTCTCGATGAGGTCGCGCATCGCCTCGACACCGTTGTTGCTGGCGGCGTCGAGCTCGTGCACGTCGTAGCTGGTGCCACGCTCGACCGCGACGCACGAATCGCACTCGCAGCACGGTTCGCCGTCGATCGGGCGCTCGCAGTTGAGCACCTTGGCGAGGATGCGCGCCGACGTGGTCTTGCCCGTGCCACGGGGGCCCGAGAACAGGTACGCCTGGCCTTCACGATGGTGGATGACGGCGTTGCGCAGGGCCCGCACGACGTGCTCCTGCCCGCGCATCTCGCTGAAGCGGCGCGGGCGGTAGCGGCGGTAGAGCGCTTGGGTGGCCATCGCTGTGGAGCCTACTCAGGAGGTGCGCGACGGGGCGCCCGCCGACGATGCCGCCCGCACATCGCCCCAGCGTCGGCAGGGGTCGCCCGGTTGGGTAGCGTTGGCCCACTGTCATGAGTGGAACCGACCTCACCTCACGCGCCCGGGTGCGCCGCATCGTTCGCCGAGCACTCGTCGTCGCTGCTGCGTTCCTGAGCGCCGGCGCCTTTGCGGCGCCCACCGCCTTCGCGGAGAACAGCCTGGTCAGTTCCAACCCGGCCGACAACGAGAGCCTCACAGCCTCGCCCACGTCGATGGTGTTCACCTTCTCCGAACCGCTCGGCGGCACCAACAGCGTGGCGGTCACGTGCGAGGGCGCCCCGTTCAGCGTGGGGCAGACCACCGTCGGGCCCGACGGGCTCACCATCACGGTGCCGGTGCCCAACCCGATGCCGAAGGGCACCTGCAGCGCGGCCGTGGCGGTCAGTGCTCCCGACGGTTCACCCAACGGTCAGTTCTCGGTGAAGTTCACCATCACCTCCGACTCGGTCGCTGCCGTCACCACGCTCGACCCTGCCGTCACGGTCGACCCCACCGCCACCACCGTCGCCGGGGCCGTGGCCACCACGGTCGCACCGGGCAGCACCGGTGACGGCACCGACGACAGCACGGGCGGCAGCGGCGGGCCCCTCGGCCTGGCCCGTCTGGTCACCAACATCGGGCTCGCTGTGCTGTTCGGCTCGCTCGTGCTCATCGCCACCGCCTGGCCCGAAGGGGTGGAGTACATCCTCACGGTGCGCTTCTTGCGCACGGCGTGGATCGTGTCGCTGGTGGGCTCGGTGCTCACCGCGGTGTTCCTCACGGCCAACGTCACCGGGAAATCGGTCGGCGCGTCGCTCAGCCCGCTGGCCTGGACCGATCTCGACAGCGCGTCGGGCATCGCCGCCATCGCCCGGGTGCTGCTCACCGCAGGCTGCGTCTGGGTGGTGATGCGCCCCGAGCGCTGCATCGACCAATCGACCCAACTGCCGGCACTGGCAGCGCCGCTGTTGGCCGTGGCCACGTTGGGCTTCACCCGCACCGGCGGCGACCTCGCCGCGGTGGGCGTCATCATGGGCATCGGCCACGCGTTGGCCATGGCCGTGTGGTTCGGCGGCCTGGCACTGCTCACCCGGGTGGTGCTGGCCGGCCCCGGCGACGACGACCTGGTGCACGCGGTGCGCGGCTTCAGTCGTATCTCCACCCCGGCCCTGCTGGTCACCGTCGTCACCGGTGCCGTGCAGACCTTCCGCCTCGACCGCGGTGCGCTGTTCGACACCGGACACGGGCGGGTGCTGTTGCTGAAGGCCGTAGCCGTCGGCGCCATGGTGTTCGTCGGACTCGCCACACGGCAGTTCGTGAATGCCCAACTGCGCAAGGTCGATTCGCTCAGCGCCCCGCTGGCCGGCAGGTTGCGGCGCGCCACGGGCATCGAGGCGGTCGCCGGTGTGGTGGTGCTGGCCATCACCTCGTGGCTGCTGTCGTTCACCCCGCCCAACCTGGTCGAGGCCGCCCCGGTGGGCCAGTACGGCTACTCGGCGCCGATGGTGGCCGACGATCTCGACGTGACGGTGCGCCTCACCGGTGTGGTGGGCCGCAACGGGGTGCGCATCGAGGTCGGTTCACCCGCTACAGGGCTGAGCAACTTCACGGTCACGTTCATTCCGCCCGCCGAGACCACCGCGCCCACCGTGCTGCTCACCGTGCCAGCCGAGTTGGCGGGCGCCGGTGTGGCCGTGCTCGACGTCGCCGAGGGCGTGCCGCTCGAGGCCCCCGGCGTGTGGACGCTGGCCATCAAGGCCACCACGCCCACCGGCGAGAAGACCGCCCAGAAGCGCTTCACCCTGCTCGGCGCGTAGCCGCGCCCCGCGCGGGCGCCGAGGTCAGGTGCGGCCGACGATGTCGTCGAACGGGCGGGCCGCGGCCACGTCGAGCTGGTCGTAGGTGCAGCTGACGGGCAGCCGGTCGGGCCGCCAGCGGACGAACTGCACGCCGTGACGGAAGCGGCCGCTCTGCAACTGCCCGAACGTCACCTCCACCACCCGCTCGAC
>JBEICS010000114.1:0-6543 GCA_040383925.1 Acidimicrobiaceae bacterium
GCCACACCGATCCAGCCGGCCTCGGCCATGGCCCGGTAGAACTCCCACGGGAAGCGGTGGTCGGCCTCGCAGTCGGCCCAGTACTCGTCGGGGTAACGGGCACACAGCAGGGCGACGGCATCGCGCACGTCGCGGTACTCGCCGGTCATCGGTCCTCCTCGAACAACACGCCAGGGTTCAGTACACCATCGGGGTCGAGTGCGTGCTTGATGGCGCGCATCGTCGCGATCTCGTCGGGGCTGCGGTCGAGGTGCAGCCAGGGTGCCTTCAGTACGCCGATGCCGTGCTCGGCGCTGATGCAGCCGCCCAGGGCGACGACCCGTTCCAGCACGGCACCCTCCAGCGCGTACACCTGCGCGGCGTCGTCGGCGCGGTGGCCGGTGATGTTGACGTGCAGGTTGCCGTCGGCGACGTGGCCGAACAGCCAGGTGTGCGCGGCGGGGTCGACGGCGCTCACGGTGGCGGGTAGGTCGGTCATGAACGCGCCGATGGTGTGCAGCGGCACGGTGACGTCGAGTTTCACCGTGGGTCCGAGGCCGCGCAGCGCGAGGGTGTGCTGCTCGCGGTAGCGCCACAGCGCGTCGCGGCGTGCCGAGCCGTCGGCCATCGTGGCCACCGCCACGTCGCCGAACTCGGCGAGGTGCGCCAGCGCGGCGGCCAGTTCGTCGGCGGGGTCGTCGTCGTCGGCTGCCTCGAACAGCACGTACGCCGGCCACGACCGTGCGAACGGGGCCGGCCAGTCGAAGCTGCGGCACACCAGGTCGACCCCGTCGGCCAGCACGATCTCGGCCGCTTCGAGTGATGCCACCCGGTCGCGCACGGTCACCACGGCGGCCACCGCCTCGTCGATGCTGCCCAGACCCACCAGTGCCGTCACCCGTTCGGCGTGCCGTGGCACCAGGCGCAGCCGGGCACGGGTGATCACCCCGAGCGTGCCCTCGCTGCCGCACAGCAGGCCGGGCAGGTGGTAACCGGTGTTGTCCTTCAGCAGGCCGCCCAGGCGGCTGACCACGGCGCCGGTGCCGAGCACGGCCTCGATGCCCACCACCTGCTCGCGGGTGCCACCGAAGCGCAGCAGGTTGATACCGCCGGCGTTGGTGGCGATGGAGCCGCCCACGGTGGCGGTGTCGCGCGCCCCGAAGTCGACCGCGTAGCGCAGCCCGGCAGCAGCAGCGGCGTGCTGGAGGTCGGCAAGGCGCACACCGGCCCCTACCGTCACCTGGCGGGCGGCCACGTCGACCGGCTCGATCGTGTCGAAGCGGCGCAGGTCGAGCACCACCTCGCCGCGGCGCGGCACGCTGGCCCCCACCAGGCCCGTGTTGCCACCCTGGGCGACGATGCCCACCCGGTGCGCACGGCACGCAGCCACCACGGCGGCCACCTCAGCGGCGGTGCCGGGCCGCACGACGGCAGCGGCTTCACCGTGGAACCGGCGGGTCCAGTCGGTCTCGTGCGCTGCCCGCGATGCCGGGTCGGTGACCACCCAATCGGCACCCACGGCATGCCCGAGCGCACGGAGCAGATCGTCGGTCATTGCCGCACAGATTCGCACACCGGCCTCTTGGCGGCGCCGATCGGCGTAGTAGAACAGGACGGACACATGGGGGTGTGAGATGACGACGATCGACGATCCGAACACGGTGCCGGCGTTCGACCCGGACGCCTTGCGCGACCGCTACCGCGCCGAGCGCGACAAGCGCTTGCGCTCCGACGGCAACGAGCAGTACGTCGAGATCGCCGGCCGCTTCGCCCACTACCTCGAGGATCCGTACGTGGCGCCCATCGAGCGCGAGCCGCTGTTCGACGAGGTCACCGTCGCCATCGTCGGCGGCGGCTTCGGAGGTCAGTTGGCCGGCGCTCGCCTGCGCGAAGCGGGCGTGAACGATCTGCGCATCATCGAAAAGGGCGGCGACTTCGGCGGCACCTGGTACTGGAACCGCTACCCGGGCGCGATGTGCGACATCGAGAGCTACATCTACCTGCCGCTGCTGGAAGAGATCGGCTACGTCCCGCGCGAGAAGTACACCCGGGCCCCCGAGATCCTCGCCCACAGCCGGGCCATCGGCGAGCACTTCCGCCTCTACGACAACGCCTGTTTCCAGACCGAGGTCACCGAGGTGCGGTGGGACGACCGGGCGTGCCGCTGGATCATCCACACCAACCGCGGCGATGCGATGCGCGCCCAGTACGTGGTGATGGCCAACGGCCCGCTGCACCGGCCGAAACTGCCGGGCATTCCCGGCGTCGAGACCTACGCGGGGCACTCGTTCCACACCAGCCGATGGGACTACGGCTACACCGGCGGTACGTCCGACGGCGGGCTCACCGGGCTGGCGGGCAAGCGGGTGGGCATCATCGGTACCGGCGCCACGGCCGTGCAGTGCATCCCGCATCTCGGCGCCGCGGCCGAGCACCTGTACGTGTTCCAGCGCACCCCGTCGTCGATCGACGTGCGCGACAACCGCCCCACCGATCCCGAGTGGGCGCAGTCGCTGCAGGCCGGCTGGCAGAAGCGGCGGATGGAGAACTTCAACAACCTCGTATCGGGCGTGCTCGAGCCCGAAGACCTGGTGAACGACGGCTGGACCGACATCATCGGCAAGTTGCTGATCATCGCCCGCCGGGGCGACGGCGACTTCACGAGCGCCGACGGCATCGCCAACACGATGGAGCTGGCCGACTTCGAGAAGATGGAGCAGATCCGGGCCCGGGTCGACGCGCTGGTGTCCGACCCGGTCACCGCCGAACTGCTGAAGCCCTACTACCGCCAGTTCTGCAAGCGGCCGTGCTTCCACGACGAGTACCTCGACACCTACAACCGGGCCAACGTCACGCTGGTCGACACCGACGGCAAGGGCGTCGACCGCATCACCGACCGAGGTGTGGTGGTGGGCGACACCGAGTACGAACTCGACTGCCTCATCTACGCCACCGGGTTCGAGGTGGGCACCGACTACACCCGTCGTGCCGGCTACGAGGTGTACGGCCGCAACGGGGTGACGCTCACCGAGAAGTGGAGCGAGGGTGCGGCCACCCTGCACGGCATGCACAGCCGCGGCTTCCCGAACTGCTTCATCTTCAGCCCCACCCAGGCCGGGTTCACGGCCAACTTCCCACACCTGCTCGACGAGCAGAGCCGCCATCTCGCCTACATCCTCGGTCACGCCACCGAGCAGGGCGTGGAGGTGATCGAGGCGTCGCAACAGGCCGAGGACGACTGGGTGCAGCGCATCATCGACATGGCCCAGTTCAACATGCGGTTCCTCGAGAACTGCACGCCGGGCTACTACAACAACGAGGGCAAGCCGGCCGAGCGCAGTATCCGCAACTCCAGCTACGGGGCCGGGTCGATCGCGTTCTTCAAGGTGCTCGCCGACTGGCGCGACGAAGGCAGCCTGGCGGGGCTCGAACTGAGCTGAGGCGAGTCGGGCTCAGCGGGCGCGTAGCGGGGCGATGACCTGCTCGGCGAAGCGCAGGACCGGTTCGGTGCTGCGCGGGTTGCCGAAGTCCATCAGCACGTGCTGCACGCCACGGTCGGCCTTGTGGGCGATCTCGTCGAGCAGCTTGGCCGAGTCGGCATCGCTGTCGGGCAGCGGCCGTTCGAGGGTGGTGCTCACCTCGATCGCGTCGGGGTCGCGTCCGGCCCGTTCGGCCGAGGCCCGCACGATGCCGAGCTTGCGGGCGAAGTCGTCGTCGCTGCGGTACCAGCCGTTCCAGCGGTCGGCGAGGCGGCCCACCAGCGGCAGGCCGATCTGCTCGCCCGATGCGCCGATGCACACCGGCGGCACCCGGTCGGGCCGCGGCGGTGCAGCGGCGCCGTCGATGTGGAAGTAGCGGCCGGTGAACGACGGTTCGTCCTCGGTCCACATCAGCCGGCAGATGGTGACTACTTCCTCGAGTTGCTCGAAGCGCTCCTTGGTGGAGGGGAAGTCGTAGCCGTAGGCGCGGTACTCGTCGTCGCGCCACCCGGCGCCGATGCCCAGGACGAACCGTCCGCCCGACAGCACCTGCAGGGTGGCGGCCATCTTCGCGGTGAGCGCGGGCGGCCGGTATCCGTGGCCGAGCACGTGGTGGCACAGCTCGACGTCGGGGTGGCGGGCGGCGAGCCAGGTGAGGGTGGTGAAGGCCTCGAGGAACGGATCGGTCTTGGCATCGAAGCCGTAGAAGTGGTCGGCAACCCAGAGTGAATCGAAGTGGGGCAGAGCCGTCGGCAGGATGTGCTGGTCCTGGTACCGGGCGATGGGTTCGTAGTCGCTCCAGCGGTTGCCGATGACGGGCGAGAGCCAACCGAACTTCAGGGTGCGGGTCATCGCCTCAGTGTCACAGACGGTGCAGCCGTGCGGCGCACCGCCCCGTCACTTCGCCGCTTCGGAGAGCCAGAAGGCGCCCTCGCGCAACCGACTCGTGGCGGGCACGAACACGAAGTCCATCTGGAACAGCGCACCGTCGGTCTCGCGGCGGTGCAGATCGCAGATGTCGTAGATCACGAAGCCGTGCTCGTCGAGCCAGCGGATGACGTCGTGGGCCAAGGGAGCGCCCTCGTTGTAGGGGATGAGGCTCAGTTCCAGCACCAGTGCCCCGACGTGTTCGAGCAGGCGCGGCGCTCCGGTCAGCACCTCCAGTTCGTATCCCTGCACGTCCACCTTCATGAGTACGTCGGTGGGGCGACGGCCGACGTGGGCGAAGAACGAGTCGGCCACGTCGTCGAGTCGATGCAGCGGCAGTTCGTGCACCTGCTTGTCGAGGTTGGTCAGCTCGCGGTACACCGAACTGCCTGTCCCGATCTCGTAGAAGGGCACGGTCGTTCCAGCGTCGGCACCGAGGAGAGCGATCTCGCCGACAGCGCCGACACCGAGTGAGGCGACGCGAGCGTCGAGATCGGGTCGGCGCGCCGGATTCCCGTCGACCATCAGAATCGGCCTGCCGGGAAAGGTCGATGCAGCCATCGCGGACCACGCACCGATGTACGCACCGATGTCGATGATGCAGTCGGGTCGGTAGCCGGCCGCAGCGAGGTGGCGCATCGTCGGTTCGTGGGCGACGACCCCCTCCGCCAGCAGTGCGGCATCGGATGCCTGGTGGGCGAACGACCGGTAGGCACGGTCGCGCCAGCCCTGCGGCAGCGCCGAAATGGTCCGGCGGGCGAGGGAGGACAGAGCGCTCACCCGAGTGACCGTGCCGGGATCGGGCCGACATGCACGATGGCGGTCGGGTGACCCTGGCACGGCCGTGTGCCGGCCCGGACAGTCGTCGGTGTCGCCCACCGCCGAAACGAGGCCGACCGTGTCCAGTATCTCGTCATCGTTCAGCACCGGCCTGTCGGGTATCCGCGCCGCCACCAAGCGGCTCGACGCGGTCGCCGACAACCTGGCCAACATGGACAACGTCGTGGCGACGTCGCAACCGGCGTTCCAGGAACGGACGATCACCACCGCCCCGGTGGCCGGCGACCTGCCCGGTGGGGCGGGTGGCGGCGTGTCCGTGACCGGAGTGGCGCTGGGCAGCGCGCAGGGTCGGCTCGCCTACGAGCCCTCGAATCCCATTGCCGACGGGCAGGGCATGGTGCGCAGGCCCGAGGTGTCGGTGAGCGAGCAGATGGTGCAGATGCGGCTGGCGACGCTCGAGGTGAAGGCGAACGTGCGCACGATCGAGGCCGCCCGCGACGTCTACGAGTCGATCCTCCAGATCGGCCGCAGCTGACCCTCCTCGCCCTGCCGACATCCGCCCCGCCCCGCCGCCCCGCCCCGCCGTTCCGCCCTGCCGTTCCGCCCTGCCGTTCTCTGTGTCGTGACACAGAACGAACGTCGGCTCTGTGTCACGACACAGAAGCTCGGGGGTGAGGTTCGGGGGTGATCAAGAGCCGCGTGGTGCCGGGGCGCGAGACTGAGCGCATGGCGAGGTTGACCGTGAAAGAACTGCTGGCGACTCGGGGAACCCGTCGACTCACCCAGGTGTACGTGCGCGACGCCGTCGAGGCGCAGGCCTGCGACGAGGCGGGTGTGGAGATGATCGTCGCCACCCAGTGGCCGAGTCACGACCCGGGCAAGCTCGCGGCCATCCGCAAGGCAGCACCGAACACGTTCATCACGTTCGGGTTGCCGCTGTACGACGTGGCGGGCCCGGTCGAGATCATGCGGTCGGCGCAGCAGTTGATGCTGGCGGGCGCCGATGCGCTGTACTGCCCCTTCGGGTTCGACACCGTCGAGATGCTGGCGAACGAGATGATCCCGGTGGTCGGTCACGTGGGGCTCATCCCGTACCGGAGCACCTGGTTCGGTGGCATGCGAGCGGTTGGCAAGACGGCCGACGAGGCGCACGACCTGCTCGACCGCTGCTATCGCTATGCGGCTGCCGGCGCGATCGGGGTGGAGATCGAGGTGGTGCCGCACGAGGTGGTCGCTGCCATCGCCGAGCGCACTGAACTGCTGCTCATCGGCATGGGTGCCGGTACGGCCGCCCATGTGCAGTACCTGTTCAGCACCGATGTGCTGGGCGACAACGAGGGGCATGTGCCGCGCCACGCCAAGGTGTACCGCGACTTCA
>JBEICS010000115.1:0-6532 GCA_040383925.1 Acidimicrobiaceae bacterium
GTACCGCCCGCTCGGCATGGCGAGCGCGGGGTGGGGCGAGCCGTGCGGGCCTGACGGCGCGATGCAGCGACACCTCACCGTCGACGAGCTGTATCCCGGGTACGTCACCGATCATCCGCCGGCCTCCGAGGCCTGGTGCAGTATCGGCGACCTGCTGCAGTTCGGGCTCGCCCATGCGCGCCGCTCCCTGTTGCAGCCCGCTACCCACGATCTGCTGGCCGAGCCGGCCGCGCCGCTGCAGCCCGATGGTGCCGCCTACGCGCTCGGTTGGGTCACCCGGCACTACGACGGGCATCGGGTGCTCATCCACGGCGGCCGGATGGGTGGCGTGGGGGCGCATCTCGTGGTGGTGCCTTCGCTCGGCCTGGTGGTCGCCGGTCTGGCGAACATCGAGGCCGAGCGACTCGCTGAAGCCGTGGGTGTCGTGCTGGCCGACACGGTGCCCGGCTACGCGCCGCCCGCGCCGCAACAGCCGTGGGCGGTGGGTGCGGCGCACGAGTCGATGCGGCGTCGGTGGTCGGGAGTTGCGCAGCTGGGTGATGACGCGCTGCCGGCCGTGCTCGACGCGAGCGGCGAGCGCATCACGATCACGGTCGCGGGCGCCACGACCGATCTGGTCATGCCGCATGTGCAACCGGCGATGGTGGCCGGGCACGCCAACCTCGCCATCGACCATCCCCTCGCGCCCGTCGGTGCGTTGTGCCACCTCGACGCCGTGCCGGTGGGCGACGGGTCGTCGGCCGCCCGGCAGATCGTGGGCGCGCTCACGATGGCGCAGTATCCCGGTGGTGGGCGGCGCCGTCAGGGTGATGCAGTCACCGCCGGCCTCCTCCTCACCACCGACTGAGGCCGCGTCGCCCATCCCGACGGATTCCCCGTGGAACGGCGGGCTCGGGCATGCGCGCCGAACACCACGGTCGACACGAGAGACTGTCCGTTCGTGAGGACGGAGGTGATCGTGCAACTGACTCGTCGACGGTGCCTCGGCGCGGGGTTGCTCGTTGTGCTCGGTGCGCTGGGTGTCAGCGCGTGTGCCGCCACCTCGGAGCCGACGATCGGCCCGATCGCCGCAGGCTCGACGTCCACGTCGGTGGTCGGCTCGACCACCACCGCCCCCGCCATCACCACGAGCACCATCGTCACCACCAGCACGACCGCCGAGAGCACCACGAGCATGCCCATGAACGACATCTACGACCCGTACGCGGGCACCCTCGCCGGCGTACCCGCCATCGGCAGCGTCACCGACGGCACCCTGCGCACCGCCGACGGGCGTACCCGTCGCTACCGCCTGTACGTACCGTCCTCGCTGGCGGCGGGGCAACCGTCCCCGCTGCTCGTCGCGCTGCACGGCGGGCTCGGTTCGTCGGCGCAGTTCGCCGCGAACTCCGGGTTCGACGAACTCGCCGAGGCCAACGGGTTCATCGTCGTGTACCCCGACGGCATCGGCGCCCGGCCCGACGGCTCGGGCCCGCAGACCTGGAACGGCGGGTACTGCTGCGGCCCCGCAGTGCGCCAGGACGTCGACGACGTCGGCTTCATCCGTCAGCTGCTCGACACGCTTGCCGCCGACCTGTCGATCGACTCCGCCCGCGTCGTCGCCGCCGGGCATTCGAACGGGGCGATCCTGGCGTACCGCCTGGCGTGTGAGCTGTCCGATCGAATCGTCGGCATCGGCGTGCAGGCCGGCAGTCTCGGGGTCGATGCGTGCACGCCGTCGCAGGCGGTGTCGGTCATCCACCTCCACGGCACGGTCGACACCAATCACCCCATCGACGGCGGGAAGGGCAGCGGTGTCGCCGGGGTCGAGTTCCGCCCGGCGCGTGCGGCGGTGGAGGCGTTGGCCGCAGCCGATGGGTGCACCGGCGAACCGCAGTCGTCGACCGACCCGGCCAACCCCGACCTGACGGTCACCACCTGGTCGGGCTGCGGCAGCGGCGCGGAGGTGCGTTACGTCGTGGTCGACGGTGCCACGCATGCATGGATGGGTCACCCCGCCGCATCGGCTGCGGCCGCCGCCTACGTGGGCGAGCCGTACGCGGGCCTCGACGCCAGTCGCGCCATCTGGTCGTTCCTCGCCACCCACCCGCGAGTCTGATCGGTCAGCCGCCCGGCCCAGCGTCGGAGCGCCACCGCAACTCCCTCCGTCGTCTGTGTCGTGACACAGACCGCACGTCGACTCTGTGTCTCGACATGGAGGGCGGAAGCCAGTCCAGGGAGGACTCCGCTGGCGATGAGAGCGGGTGACGGGAATCGAACCCGCGTTCTCAGCTTGGGAAGCTGATGTTCTGCCTCTGAACTACACCCGCACGGGCGGCCGGAGCCGCTCGGACCTCGGCAAATCTAGCAACCAAATCGCTTGTACGGCCCGGTCGGCACCGGCTCGCCGCAGCACCGACGGCTAGCGTGCAGCCCGTGATCCTGTCCGACCGAACCCTGCGCGAGCAGATCGCCGCCGGCCGCATCGTGATCGAGCCGTTCGACGACGCGCTCGTGCAGCCCTCGTCGATCGACGTGAAGATCTCCAACCTGTTCCGCGTCTTCCGCAACCACACGGCTGCGGTCATCGACGTGAAGGAGAACCAGGAGGACCTCACCGAGCTCATCACCATCCCCGACGACGGGGTGTTCATGCTCCACCCCGGCGAGTTCGTGCTGGGCAGCACGCTCGAGCGCATCGCTGTGCCCGACGACCTGGTCGCCCGCATCGAGGGCAAGAGCTCGCTCGGTCGCCTCGGCCTCATCATCCACTCCACCGCCGGGTTCATCGACGCCGGCTTCGACGGCCACGTCACGCTCGAGCTCACCAACATCGCCACACTGCCCATCACCCTTTACCCGGGCATGAAGATCGGCCAGGTCAGCTTCATGCACATGACCACCCCGGCCGAGCAGCCCTACGGCAAGGGCGCCCGCGGCAGCAAGTACCAGGGCCAGCGCGGCCCCACCCCCAGCCGCTACTGGGAGAACTTCCAGTAGGTCGAGGTGGCGCCGGCGTCGGCGCCTCGTAGCCTCCCGTGCAGCGCACTGCGGAAGGTGGTCCCTTGGCGATGAGGCACCGGTGGAATCAGTCCTGGCGGATCACGAGTGGCCTTGCGGCGCTCGCTGCGGTCGCCGCGTTGTCCGCGTGCGGCGAGTCGGACGGGTCGGCCGCCGGCAGCAGCGAAGGGGTGGCGCCTGCGGGCACCGCGGTGGCGAGCCCACTCGACGAGTTGTTCGGCTGGAACGAGTCGGTCGCCACTGCTCGTGACAACTCGAATGCGGTCGAACAACTCATCGTGACGTGCATGAAGGAGCAGGGCTGGGAATACCAGCCGGTCCCCTTCCTGGGGAACGACTCCGTCGTCGCCCTCATCGACGAGCGCAGGGCCGACCCCATCGCCTTCGGCAGCAGGTACGGATACGCGGTGGTGCGTGAGTACGAGCTGAGCTACGAGGCGGGCATCACCGGCCGTGGCCGCCGCGACGATCCGAACAGTGCCTACGTCGATTCGCTGTCGGCCGACGACCGCCTCGCGTTCGGCACGGCGCTCTTCGGGGCCCAGTCGGCCGCCCCCGTCGGCGACGCCCCTGTCGACGACACCTCGGGCGCGGCCGAGCCCAAGATGCCGCCCATCGAGAGTTCCGGGTGCCGGGCCGAGGCCGAACGCGCCGTGTACGGCGAACGCCCGACCGACGATCCGGCGATCAGCGCGCGGCTCTCCACGCTGACGGCGGCAGTGAACGACGACCCGGCGATGCAGGCGGCCTTTGTCCGCTGGACCGACTGCATGACGCGTCTCGACCCCACCTACACGTGGCCGAGCCCCGACGAGTTGTTCGCCTCGCTCTACCAGGAACTCGACGCCGCCGAACGCGCCGTGGCACCGGTGACCCTCTTCGGGTACCCGCCTGACGATTCGACGCCCGCCACTTCGACGCCCGGTTCGGAGGCCCCCCGACCGATGATCGACGCAGCGGTCCTCGACGAACTGCGGGCCAAGGAACTGCGCCTCTGGGCGGCCGACTCCGGATGCGCAGCCGAGGCCGGACTGCCCGAGGCCCGCCGACAGGTGGAACAGCGGATCGCCGACGATCTGGTCGCCGAGTTCCCCCAACTCGCCCAGCCGTAACCCGCCGCGGCTGGCTCCGCCGCCACCCACAGCCGCGTTTGTGAGCAGAACCCTGCTCAACCCGGCTGTGCTCACAGACGTCGACGGGGGCGGTGCGCGTTTGTGAGCAGAACCCTGCAGTACCTGGGGTGACTCACAAACGCAGGGTCGGCGGGTCGGTGGGCGGTTGGGCGGTGGTGTGCAGGGGCGGATGGGTCGGGCGGCGGCAGGCGCCGGGGATTCACCAGACATTCGTACTGGGATTGGGACCAAAGCCACGGTCCTTCAGAGGCCGGAGTGCCTACGATGGATGGCCTTGAACGTGTCAGCCGCAACCCCCGACATCGAGTTGCTCGTCCGCGGATTCGCCGACGTGCCGGGCGGACTGATGCCCGCGCTCCACGCCGTGCAACACCACGCCGGATACATCGACACCGGCCTCGTACCCTTGCTGGCCGACGTGTTCAACATCTCGGCCGCCGAGGTGCACGGTGTCATCACGTTCTACAAGGACTTCCGCACCACACCGCCCCAGGGCCCACTGGTGCAGGTGTGCCGGGCCGAGGCCTGCCAGAGCCGGGGCGCCAACGCCGTTCACGCCGCAGCGGTCCGTGCCGTCGCCGGGCAGGCCGTGGAACTCGACGAGGTGTTCTGCCTGGGCAACTGTGCGCTGGGGCCCACCGTGCTGGCCGGGGGTCGCCTGCACAGCAACGTCGACCCCGCCGGCGTGGCGGCCATCATCGCCGAGGCCGCCGCGACCACTCCCGTCACGGTGCGCAACGCTGCCGGTGAAGGCACGCACCCGAACATCCACGCCGGCGTCACCGTGTACGTGCCGCGCGATGCCGCTGCCCGCAGCAAGGGTGCCGACGAAGTGGCCGCCGCCTTCGCCGCCCAGTCCGGCGTGCACGTGGTGCGCAACGGCAGCCGCGGCATGTTGTGGCTCGAGCCGCTGGTCGAAGTGGTCGTGGCCGGCACCCGCATCGCCTACGGCCCCGTCGCCCCCGCTGATGTTCCCGGCCTGCTGGCCGCCGATGTGCTGCACGGCGGCGAGCACCCGCTGCGCCTCGGCCCCACCCACGAACTGCCGTGGATGCAGCGTCAGCAGCGGGTCACCTTCCAGCGCGTGGGTGTGATCGACCCCCGCTCGGCCGCCGACTACGAGGCCCACGGCGGCGTGGCCGGCCTCCGCCGCGCCCTCGCCATGAGCCCCGCCGACGTGGTGGCCACCGTCACCGACTCGGGCCTGCGTGGCCGCGGCGGCGCGGCGTTCCCCACTGGAATCAAGTGGCGCACCGTGCTCGACGCACCGGGCACCACCAAGTACATCGTGTGCAACGCCGACGAGGGCGACAGCGGCACCTTCGCCGACCGCATGCTGATGGAGGGCGACCCGTTCATGCTCCTCGAGGGCATGGTCATCGCGGGCTGGGCCACCGGCGCGAACGACGGCTACATCTACGTGCGCAGCGAGTACCCCGACGCCATCGAGGCCCTGCACGCCGCCATCGCCGCCGCCGAACAGGCCGGCTGGCTGGGCGACGACGTGCTGGGCACCGGCTTCCCGTTCCGCATGCACGTGCGGGTGGGCGCCGGTGCCTACATCTGCGGCGAGGAGACGGCGCTGCTGGAGAGCCTCGAGGGTCGCCGCGGTGTGGTGCGCGCCAAGCCGCCGCTGCCCGCCCTGGTGGGCCTGTTCGGCAAGCCCACCGTGGTGAACAATGTGCTCACGCTCGGCACCGTGCCCGCCATCCTGGCCGACGGCGCCGACACCTACGCCGCGCTCGGCACCGGCCGCAGCCGCGGCACCCAGGTGTTCCAGTTGGCGGGCAACATCGCCCGCGGCGGCATCGTCGAGACCGCGTTCGGCATCACCCTCGCCGACCTGGTGAACGACCTCGGCGGCGGCACCGCCAGCGGCCGCCCACTGCGTACCGCCCAGGTGGGTGGCCCGTTGGGCGCCTATCTGCCGGTCGACGGGTTCGACCTGCCGATGGACTACGAGGCCTTCGCCGCCGCCGACGCGTTGGTGGGCCACGGTGGCATCGTCGTGTTCGACGACACCGTCGACATGGCCGCCCAGGCCCGTTTCGCGATGGAGTTCTGCGCCCACGAGAGCTGCGGCAAGTGCACCCCGTGCCGCATCGGCAGCACCCGCGGAGTGGAGCTGATCGACAAGATCACCGCTGGCATCGACCGCGACGACAACATCGACACCCTCATGGATCTGTGCGAGGTATTGGCCGACGGATCGCTGTGCGCAATGGGCGGGCTCACCCCCATGCCGGTGCGCAGCGCCCTGTTCCACTTCCCGGCCGATTTCCACCGCACGCCCGCGCCCGCCGGTGCCGGCCACCAAGGAGCCCTCCGATGACGCTGATCGACCGCGATCTCGGCACCCCCGCACCCGACCGCGCCGAACGCACGCCCGCGCCCGCCAC
>JBEICS010000116.1:0-6511 GCA_040383925.1 Acidimicrobiaceae bacterium
GAGCGCATCATCGGGCCGGGCCTCGAGGCGCTGAAGGCGAAGCACCCGAGCATCGGCGATGTGCGCGGCCTCGGTACGTTCTGGGCCATCGAACTGGTGCGCAACCGCGAGACGCGCGAGCCGCTCGTGCCGTTCAACGCCGCAGGCCCCGATGCCAAGCCGATGGTCGAGTTGGCCAACGCCTGCAAGGCCGCCGGCCTGTGGCCGTTCACCCACTTCAACCGCATGCACGTGGTGCCCCCGTGCAACACGCCGGTGCACGAGGTCGAGCAGGGCCTGGCCATCATCGACGAGGCCCTCAGCGTCGCCGACGCCTACGTCACGGCCTGACCCGCATGTGGCAGCGGCCCGGCCGCAGCGGGGCGGTGCTGTATGCACTCGCTGCCGCGCTCGTCGGGTCGATCGTCGCATTCTTCAGCCGGGTGCAGGTCGAGCGCCGACGCGGTAACGACCGTGCGGCGCGAGCACTGCCTGCAGGTCCGGTCATCATCATCTCCAACCACACCAGCCACGCCGACGGTGTGCTGCTGGTACTGGCCTGTCGGCGGTTGGGCCGCGACGTACGCATGCTCGCCACCTCCGGCGTGTTCCGCGTACCGGTGCTCGGTGGGCTGCTGCGCCGGCTGGGCTTCATCAGCGTCCAGCGCGAGAGCGAGCAGGCAGCTGCCGCGCTCGAAGAGGCCGCGGCGGCGCTCGACGCCGGTGAAGCAGTGGGGTTGTACCCCGAGGGACGCGTCACCCGCGATCCGATGATGTGGCCCGAGCGCTCCAAGACCGGCGCGGTTCGTCTGGCACTGCGGTGCAACGTGCCGATCGTGCCCCTGGCGATGCTGGGTGCGCACGAGGTGCTGGGCCGGCGCCGGCGGCTCACCACCCTGGCCCGCAACCTGCTGCGCCGCCCGAAGGTGAGCACCAAGGTGGGTGCACCCATCGACGTACGCGCCCTGATGCACATCGGGCCCGACACCGAGCCGACGGCCGACGAGATCCGCCTCGCTGCCGACCTGGTGATGGGTCGACTCGTCGCCCTGGTGAGCGAGTTGCGCGGCGAGGCCGCACCGCACCCCCACGGCGCTCCGCGCAGCACCACGACCGACTGACGTGGTGCAGCAGCACCTGCAGCACCGAGGCTGTACCAGAGCGACCGGTGCTGAGAGACTGGCGGCGTGATCGATCGCACGCCGCAACCCGCCACGCCACACACGCACCGCCACAACAGCGCCCCGCAACCGACGCTCGACCCCGACGACTTCGAGCGGGCCAGGCGAGGCCTCGTCGCCACCCACGCGACAGGAGTGATCGACGGCCCGTTCGGCCCGGCGTGGGACGTGAACCGGTACGACTTCCTGCGCGACGGCAGTGCCTGCCCCGACACCGTGCACCCCGGCCTGTGGCGCCAGGCGCAGCTCAACGCCGTGCACGGTCTGTTCGAGGTGGCCCCCGGCGTGTGGCAGGCCCGCGGCTACGACATCTCGAACGTCACGTTCATCGAAGGCACCGACGGATGGGTGGTCATCGACCCGCTCACCACCGCGCCCACGGCGGCCGCCTGCCTCGCCCTCGCCAACGAGCACCTCGGAGCACGGCCCGTCACCGCCGTGATCTACACCCACTCGCACGCCGACCACTTCGGGGGAGTGCACGGGGTGACCACCCAGGACGACGTCGACGCCGGCCGCTGCCGGGTGATCGCCCCGCAGGGCTTCATGCACGAGACCGTCGCCGAGAACCTGCTCGCCGGGCCGGCGATGAACCGTCGCGCCGGCTACCAGTTCGGCTTCACCCTGCCGGTCGGGCCGCGCCAACAGGTCGATGCCGGCCTCGGCAAAGGCATCCCGATGGCGCTCAGCGGCCTGATCGCCCCAACCGAGGACATCACCCACACCGGCCAGGAGCTGATCGTCGACGGCGTGCGCATCGTGTTCCAGCTCACCCCGGAGACCGAAGCCCCGGCGGAGATGAACTTCTTCTTCCCCGACCGTTCGGCGAATGGCATGGGCTGGCTCTGCATGGCCGAGAACTGCACGCACACAATGCACAACCTCATCCCGATCCGCGGTGCCCAGGCCCGCGATTCGCTGAGCTGGTCGCGCTACATCGGCGAGGCGATCGAGTTGTGGGGCGGTCACACCGAGGTGATGTTCGCCTCGCACCACTGGCCACGGTGGGGCGGCGCCGATGTGCACGACTTCCTCATCCGCCAGCGCGACCTGTACCGCTACATGCACGACCAGACCCTGCGCTTCGCCAACCACGGCATGGTGGCCACCGAGATCGCCGAGCACCTCACCCTCCCGCCCGAGTTCACCTCGCAGGGCCACACGACGGGCTACTACGGCCACCTCGTGCACAACGTGAAGGCCGTGTACCAGCGCTACCTCAGTTGGTACGACGGCAACCCGGCAAACCTCCACAAGCACCCGCCGGTCGAGGCCGGTCGGCGCTACGTGGCACTGGCCGGCGGCGCCGACGGACTGCTCGCCAGCGCCCGCGCTGCGTTCGACGAGGGCGACTTCCGCTGGGTGGTGGAACTGGTGAACCACCTCGTCTTCGCCGACCCCACCAACGACGACGCCCGCACGCTGCAGGCCGCCGCCCTCGAGCAGCTCGGCTACCAGAGCGAGTCGGCCACCTTCCGCAACGCCTATCTCACCGGCGCCCGCGAGCTACGCGAGGGCCCACCGCCGCGCTTCCCCGTCGGCGGTCGTGGCCTGGTGCAGGCACTGCCCATCGACATGCTGTTCGACACCGTCGGCGTCAGGTTGAAGGCCGAGGAACTCGGCGGCGTGTCGGTATCGATCAACTGGACGTTCACCGACATCGACCAGCAGTGGCAGTTGGGCATCTCGAACCGGACGCTGCACTACGTGGCCGACCGCCACGACCCGGCCGCCGACGTCACGGTCACCACCACGCGAGCCGACCTGCTGTCGGTGACCGCGAGAGAGGCCACGCTGGCCGAGGTGCTCGGTGACGGGCGTTTCAGTGCCGTGGGCGACACCGGCGCGCTACACGCCCTGTTCGACCACCTCGACGTGTTCGAGAGCGGCTTCCCGATCGTCGAACCCTGATCAACGCTCCGGGATCAGCGCACGACCCGTTCGGCGCGTAGGAAGTCGACCCCTGCCTCGCTGACGATCAGCTCCTGGGTCAGGCCGTCTGGGCCGAACTCGACGCGCGTCTCGAAGGGACCGGTCTGCTGGAACAGCACCCCGGCTTCGTCACAGAACGTCTCCTGCACGCCGAACCGCAACCCGGGCACCTGGCTGAACAACCGGCCGTTGTCGACCCACACCTCGATGAACGGCAACTCGATGCCCATCTTGATGCGGTACGAGCCGACGTAGGCCTGCATCTCGTCGGGCGTCAGGGCCCGCAACCGCTTCGGCGCGAGCAGGAACTCGGGCCAGCCGTACACCTCGGCCACACCGTTGTGCACCTCGCGGTACAGGAAGATGCCCGAGGTGGCGTTGGTGAGCACCACCGCACCGTCACCCGACTCGAGGTAGGTGTTGGTCTCGCTCTGGTAGCCGTCGTTCGACCCGCCGTGGTTGAAGCGTGTGGGCCCGTTACCGAGCACGCGCACTCCCAGACCGAACTCGCCGCGGTCGTGACGGGTCATCATCTCGCGGGCGATGCCCTGCCCGAGGATGGCACCGGCCTCGCCCTGCCAGGCCGCCCGCACACCCAGCAGGAACGTGGCGTAGTCGCGCGCCGTGCTGAACAGACCGCCCGCAGCCTTCTCGCTCGACAGCAGCCACCCGCCGGGGAACGGTCGCCCGTCGTCGCCGTGCCCGGCAGCCACGTCGCCGTGGAACCGAGCGGGCAATGGCTGGCGATACGTGGTGTTCCGCATGCCGAGCGGATCGAAGATCATCCGGTCGGCGAGATCGGCGAAGTCGACCCCCAGCACGTCTTCGAGTACCAGCTGCGAGATGACGTACCCACCGCCCGAATAGCGGCTCGTGCCGTCGTAGGCCTTGTTCACCACCACGGGCGGCTGCGACGACGGTGGTGTGCCGTCGAGCAGGTCGAGCGGCGTGGCCACCGGACTGCCGTCCTGCGGCACCGCACCCCAGCCGTTCACCGACAGCCCGGCCGTGTGGCTGAGGCAGTGCCGCAGCGTGACCGGCCGCTCGGCCGTGAAGTCGTTCGTCGGCACCTGCCAGCGGCGCAGGTAGCGGTTCACGTCGACGTCGAGGTCGAGCACCCCGCGCTCGACCTGCTGCAGCACCAGCACCGCGGCGACGGGCTTGCTGCACGACGCCACCATGAACAGCGTGTCGGCACCCACCGACTCGGGAGCGTCGACGTTGCGCCGCCCGTAACCGGCAGCCCAGTCGATACGGCCCTCGTGCATCACGGCCACCGCCACGCCCGGACATTCGTAGTGAGCGAGGCGTTCGTCGACCGTCCAGTGGGTGGGATGGCCCGCGATGCGTACGATCGGCGTGAGCCCGGCCTCCACCGCTGCCCGGCGTTCGTCGGCTCCGGTTCCCGTCATCTCACTTCCCCTTCTGTTCATCGGTCACGCTACGGTTGCACACCGTACAAGAAGGCGCAGTGCCCCACCTTGGAAAGATCATCCGCATGTCTCTCGACCTCGCAGCCATCCGCCAGCAGTTCCCCGCTCTGTCGTTGCCCCACACCGACGGCCGCCCGCGGGTGTACCTCGACAACCCGGCCGGCACCCAGGTGCCCCAGCACACCATCGACGCGATGTATCACGCCCTGGTGAACTGCAACGCCAACATGGGCGGCGAGTTCGCCACGTCGCGCGAAGCGACCGAACTGTCGCACCAGGCGCACGTGGCGATGGCCGACTTCTACAACGCCGCGTCCGACCGCGAGATCGTCTTCGCCGCGAACATGACCACCATCACCTTCACGATGGCCCGTGTGCTGGCGCCACGCTTCGAGGCGGGCGACGAGATGATCATCACGGCGATGGAGCACGAGGGCAACAACACCCCGTGGCGCATCATGGCCGCCGAGCGGGGCATGGTGGTGAAGACCCTCGGCTTCGACCGCGACACCTACGAGATCGACCTCGACGAACTCCACTCGCTCATCACCCCGCGTACGAAGTTCGCCGCCCTCAACTACGCCAGCAACCTGCTGGGCACCATCAACCCGGTGGCCGAGATGGTGCGCCACCTGAAGGCCGTCGACGCCCTCACCTACATCGACGCGGTGCAGTTCGCACCACACGGCGCCATCGACGTGCAGGCACTGGGCTGCGACTTCCTCGTGGCGTCGGCCTACAAGTTCTACGGTCCGCACCAGGGCATCCTCTACGGCCGCGAGGAACTGCTGCAGGGCACACGGGCGTACCACCTGCGCACGGTACCCGACCTCACGCCCAACAAGTGGGAGACGGGCACCCAGTCGCTCGCCGGCCAGTCGGGCACCATCGGCGCGCTGGAATACATCGCCTGGGTGGGTCGCGAAATGGGCGCCGAGCACCGCCCCACCGCCCCCGGTCTGCGCGACCGCACCCGCGACCTGCACGCCGCGATGAACGCCATGGTGGCCTACGAAGAGGGCCTCAGCGAACGCCTCATCACCGGGTTGCAGCAGATCCCCGGTGTGCGCATCCACGGTGTCACCGACCGTGCCGCGTTCTCGCGACGTGTGCCCACGGTGTCGATCACGGCCGAGGGCATGCACCCCGCCGAGATGGCCGCGTTCCTCGCCACCCACGGGGTGAACGTGTGGGACGGCCACTCGTACGCACTGCCGGTGGTGGAGTGGCTCGGCATTGCCGACCAGGGAGGCGTGGTGCGCATCGGCCCCACCCACTACAACACCCTCGACGAGGTCGACACCGCGGTGGGCCTGGTCGCCGAGTTCCTCGGGCGGCGCTGAGTGGGCGGCACTGCGTGAGCACCGCCATGGCCCCGGCGCTGCTCGGCATGCCGTGGCGCATCGACCACTTGGCGATGCGGGTGGAGCTGCACCCGGAGCGAACCGTCGTGCACTGCACCTCCACCGCGGTGCGCACCGGCGCGGGCTCCCCCGATGCGCCGCTGGTGCTCGACGGCCGAGGCCTCGACACCGTGGAGGTGGCGCTCGACGGCGTCGTGCTCGGCCCCACCGGCTACGAACTCACCGACCGCACGCTCACCATCCGGCCCGGCCGCGCCGAGCGCTGCACCGTGCGCACCATCGTCACCGTGAGGCCCGGAGGCGCGAACGACAACGGCGTCACCGCCCGCGACCGGTTGATCAGCACCACGTGCGAGCCGCAGGGCTTCCGCCGCATCACCTGGTCGATCGACCAGCCCGCCAACCGGGCCACGTTCGACGTCACCCTGGTCGCCCAACCCGCCGCCTATCGCACCCTGCTGGCCAACGGTCACCTCGTCGACCAGGGAGTGCTCGACGACGGTCGCATCTGGGCCCGCTTCGACGACCCGGTCGCCAAGCCCAGCTACCTGTTCGCCTTCGTGGCGGGCGACCTCGACATCCGCTCGGTCCCCTACACCACTGCCTCCGGACGCACCATCGA
>JBEICS010000117.1:0-6502 GCA_040383925.1 Acidimicrobiaceae bacterium
GCGAGACGGGCGTGGGCCCGGCTGAGTGCTGCAACGCCCTCGGCGTCGTGCTCGTGACGCAAACGCTCCTCGGCACGCTCCTTGGCGGCCAGGGCTCGGGCGCGGTCGATCTCCTCGCCCAGTTCGGCAGCGTCGGACAGGATGCTGACGGTGTTGCCGCTCACCTGCACGAACCCGCCGTGGATGGCAGCGTCGACCACCGTGCCGTCGGCCAGCGTGATGCGGGTGTGGCACTCGGTGACGGCACCCAGGAACGGAGCATGGCCAGGCAGGAAGGCGATCTCGCCACCGCCGAGGGTGCGCGTGATGACCTGTGTGGCCTCGCCGGAGAAGAGGATCCGCTCCGGCGAGACGACCTCGACCTGCATGGTGGCCATGGTCAGGCTGCGCCTTCCTGCAGCGCCTTGGCCTTGGCCAGCACCTGCTCGACACCGCCCACGTTCAAGAACGCCTGCTCGGGCACCTCGTCGAGTTCGCCGTTGACGATGGCTTCGAAGCTCTCGACGGTCTCGGCCACCGGCACGGTCTCGCCGCTGACGCCGGTGAACACCTCGGCCACGTAGAACGGCTGGCTGAGGAAGCGCTGCACCTTGCGGGCACGGGCCACGGTGAGGCGGTCTTCTTCCGACAGTTCGTCGAGACCGAGGATGGCGATGATGTCCTGCAGTTCCTTGTAGCGCTGCAGGGTCTCCTGCACGCGACGGGCGATGGTGTAGTGCCGGTCGCCCACCACCTCGGGCTGGAGGATGGTGCTGGTGCTGGCCAGCGGATCCACCGCCGGGTAGATACCCAGCGACGCGATCTGGCGGCTCAACTCGGTGGTTGCGTCGAGGAAGGTGAAGGTGGTGAACGGCGCCGGGTCGGTGTAGTCGTCGGCGGGCACGTACACGGCCTGCAGCGAGGTGATCGAGCGGCCACGGGTGGAGGTGATGCGCTCCTGCAGCTGGCCCATCTCGTCGGCCAGGGTGGGCTGGTAACCCACGGCCGAGGGCATACGGCCCAGGAGGGTCGACACCTCGGAACCGGCCTGCACGAACCGGAAGATGTTGTCGATGAACAACAGCACGTCCTGGTTCTGCACATCGCGGAAGTACTCGGCCATGGTGAGCGCCGACAGGGCCACGCGCAGGCGCACGCCCGGCGGCTCGTCCATCTGGCCGAACACGAGGGCGGCCTTTTCGAACACGCCCGACTCTTCCATCTCGATGCGCAGGTCGGTGCCCTCACGGGTGCGCTCGCCCACACCGGCGAACACCGACACACCACCGTGGTTCTGCGCCACACGACGGATCATCTCGGTGATGAGCACCGTCTTGCCCACGCCGGCGCCACCGAACAGGCCGATCTTGCCACCGGCGAGGTAGGGGGTGAGCAGGTCGATGACCTTGATGCCGGTCTCGAACACGCGCTTCGACGGCTCGAGGGCTGCGAAGTCGGGGGCGTGACGGTGGATCTCCCACCGCTCGATGGAGTCGAAGTCGGCGTTGTCGCCGTCGAGCACTTCGCCCCACACGTTCCACACGTGGCCGAGCGTCTTGTCGCCCACGGGCACGCTGATGCCATGGCCGGTGTTGCGCACGGCGGTGCCGCGGCGCAGGCCGTCGGTGGGCTTCATGCAGACGGCGCGGACACGGCCCTCGCCGAGCTGCTGCGCCACTTCGGCCAGCACGTTCACCGGCGTGCCGTCGACGAGCACCGTGAACTCGAGCGCCGTGTTCAGTTCGGGCAGCGCGCCGCGGGGGAACTCGACGTCGATCACCGGGCCGGCGATACCGACGACTCGTCCGTCCTTCAGGTCTGATTCGGTCATGGTCATGGGAGTTTCCTTGTGTCTCTGGCGCTCGGGGTTCAGTTACTGCCCGAGAGGGCCTCGGCACCGCCGACGATCTCCATGATCTCGGTGGTGATCGAGTCCTGGCGGGCCCGGTTCATGATGCGGCTGAGGTTCTTGATGAGCTCTTCGGCGTTGTCGGTGGCGCTCTTCATCGCTCGCTGGCGGAAGGCGTGCTCGCTGGCAGCGGCGTTGAGCAGGGCTGCGTAGATACGTGCTTCGACGTAGCGCGGCAGCAGGGTGTCGAGGATGGTGCCCGGATCGGGCTCGAACTCGAAGTCGGCGGCCACGCCGGCTGCGTCGGTGCCCTTACCGTCGCCACCGGCCACGGTGTCGCGGTCGAGCGGCACCAGCGGGCGCAGCACGACCTCTTGCGAACCGGCCGACACGAAGCGGGTGTAGACCAGCTCGACCCGGTCGAAGTCGCCCGCCACGTAGCCGTCCATCACGAACTGGCCGATGGTCTTGGCGTGGGCGTAGGTGGGGTTGTCGCTGAACCCGGAGAAGGACTCGGCGATGGTGTAGCCACGGAACTTGAAGTAGCCCTCGGCCTTGCGGCCGCACGCCACCACGGCGTAGTCCTTGCCCGCCAGCACATCGGCCTTGATCTCGCCTTCGGTGGCGCGCTGCACGCCGGCGTTGTAGCCGCCACACAACCCACGGTCGGCGCTGATGACCACATAGGCCGTGCGGCGCACCTGCTCGCGGCCCGCCAGCAACGGCGACTGCGACGCACCACCGGCAGCGGCGAGGTCTTTGACGACCTCGGTGATCCGCTCGCTGTACGGCACCGCAGCGGCAACCCGCTGCTGCGCCTTCACGATGCGCGAGGCAGCGATGAGTTCCATGGCGCGCGTGATCTTCTTCGTGGCCTGGACGCTGCGAATGCGTCCACGAAGAATGCGCTCCTGCCCACCAGCCATTACTGATGCCCTCGCTCGTCGGCCCTGCGGTTCTCCTCACTCGGGTGCGCCTCGTCGCTGGCGCTTCCCTCGGCGCGGTCCGCAGGGGTGATCAACCGGATCATCGACTTACTCCGTCGCCAGCGTCTTGGCGCTCTCGGCCGCGCCCACCTCGGTGGCCGAGGTAGCGGTGGCATCGGCAGCCTTCGCCGCCGCGGTGGCCGCCACGAACTGCTCCTTGAACGACGCGATGACGCCGCCCAACTCGCTCGGCACATCGGCCTTCGGGTTCGAACGGATACCGGCCAATAGACCGCCCTGCGTGCTGCGCAGGTTCTCGAGCAGTTCACGCTCGAAGCGGCGCACATCGGCCACCGGCAGGCTGTCGAGATAGCCCTTGGTGCCGGCGAACACGACGACGACCTGCTCTTCCACCGGCATCGGGCTGTTGAGCGGCTGCTTCAACAGTTCGACGAGGCGGTAGCCACGCTCGAGCTGGGCCTTGGAGATGGCGTCGAGTTCCGAACCGAACGTGGCGAAGGCCTCGAGCTCGCGGAACTGGGCGAGGTCGAGCTTCAAGGTGCCCGACACGCTCTTCATCGACTTGATCTGCGCGGCGCCACCCACACGGCTCACCGAGATGCCCACGTCGACGGCCGGGCGCACGCCCGACTTGAACAGGTTGTCCTGCAGGTACACCTGACCGTCGGTGATGGAGATGACGTTGGTGGGGATGTAGGCCGACACGTCGCCCGCCTTGGTCTCGATGACCGGCAGAGCCGTGAGCGAACCCGCACCCTTGTCGTCGGACAGCTTGGCCGCACGCTCGAGCAGACGGCTGTGCAGGTAGAACACGTCGCCGGGGTAGGCCTCGCGGCCCGGCGGGCGGCGCAGCAGCAGCGACACCTGGCGGTAGGCCTCGGCCTGCTTCGACAGGTCGTCGTACACGATGAGGGCGTGCTCGCCGTTCTCCATCCAGTGCTGGCCCATGGCGCAACCGCCGTAGGGGGCCAGGTACTTGAACGGGGCCGGGTCGCTGGCCGGGGCGGCCACGACGACGGTGTACTCGAGCGCACCGTACTGGCGCAGGGTCTCGACGGTCTGGGCGACCGTGGAACCCTTCTGGCCGATGGCGACGTAGATGCACTTCACGCCGAGGCCGCGCTGGTTGATGATGGCGTCGATGGCCACGGTGGTCTTGCCGGTCTTGCGGTCGCCGATGATGAGCTGGCGCTGGCCACGACCGATGGGGGTCATCGCGTCGATGGCCTTGATGCCGGTCTGCAGCGGCTCGTGCACGGGCTTGCGGCCCATGATGCCGGGGGCCTGGATCTCGACTCGACGGGGGATGCCGCCGACGATGTCGCCCTTGCCGTCGATGGGCTGGCCGAGGGCGTTCACCACACGGCCGAGCATCGCGTCGCCCACGGGCACCGAGAGGATGCGGCCGGTGGCCTTCACGGTCTGGCCCTCTTCGATGTGGAAGCCATCGCCGAGCACCACGGCGCCGATCGACTCCTCGTCGAGGTTCAGCGCCAGGCCCAGCGTGCCGTCTTCGAATTCGACGATCTCGTTCACGGCGCAGTCGGGCAGGCCGCTGACGCGAGCGATGCCGTCGCCGACTTCGGTGACGCGGCCGACCGTGCGGGCCTCGAGCGAGGGCTCGAAGCCCTCGAGGTTGTTCTTCAGCGCAGCTGCGATGTCGCTGGCGCTCAGGGTGAGTTCTGCCATGGTGTTCTCGTGTCTCCTACAGGCGGGACTTCAGCTGGTCGATGCGGGTGCGGACGCTGCCGTCGATGACGGTGTCGCCCACGGTGGCCACGATGCCGCCCAGAACGGACGGGTCGACCACGACTTTGAGGTTGAGCTGCTTGCCGGTGGCGTTGGTGAGCGCCGCGGCCAGGCGGGCCTGCTGCTCGTCGGTGAGCGCCACCGCGGTGCGCACTTCGGCGACCTCGAGGTGCTTGGCCGACGAGGCGCGGGCCACGAGCTGGTCGATGATGGCCGGCAGGTCGCGGCCACGGCCCGAGCCCACCACCATCGACACGAGCTGTGTCGTCGTGGTGGTGGCCTTGCCGCCGAGCAGGTCTTCGATGATGGCCTGACGCTTGGCGACGGGGATCTGCTCGTCGGTGAGGGCCGTGCGCAGGGCGTCGCTCGACTCGAAGCTGCGGGCGAACCGGAACAGCTCGTCCTCCACCTCGTCGATCGTGCCTTCGGCTGCAGCCACCTCGAACAGGGCCCGTGCGTATCCGTCGATGCGAGGGTCGCTCATGATCCGACTCCGACTCGTGCGATGAAGCCCTCGATGAGCTCCTGGTGCGTGCTGTCGTCGAGCGAACCGCGCACCACGTGGTCGACCGCGGCACTCGACAGACGGGCGATCTCGCCACGCAGTTCGTCGGTGCTGCGGCCCCGGGCGGCGGCGATGTCGGCCGCTGCCTTGGTCTGCAGGTCGGCGACCTCTGACTCGATGCGAGCCCGGCCGTCGGCGATCACGGCGGCAGCCTGTGCGTCGGCGTCGGCCAGGAGGCGGGCACGCTCGGACTCGATGTCACCGAGCGCCTGACGGATGTGGGCCACCTCGGTGGTGGCTGCCGTCTCAGCCGCGTCGGCGTCGTCGAGTTCTTTCTGGATGCGCGCCGTGCGAGCGTCGAGCGCCTTCTTCATCTGCGGCCACCCGAACTTGTACAGCGCGAAGAAGATGATGAGCGATGCCAGGCCGCCGTAGATGAGCTCGGCGGTCTCGGGCAGCAGCGCGCTGCTGGTGACGCATTCGCCGTTGTCGTCGATGCCACATTCGGCCATCGGGCGGATGATGACTCCCAGAACATTCATCGTGCCATCACCTCGCTGACGACTCGGCTCACCACGGCGCCGTCGGGACGACGACCGGTGGCGAGTTCGCCTGCCCGTGCGGCCACATCGGCCACGGCGGAGTGGATCTGATCGCGCACCGCTGCCTTGGCCGCCTCGTTCTCGGCGGTTGCGGCTGCCCGCTGCTCGGCAAGCACGGCGTTGAGCGCCGAGATGCGCTCGTGGCGCTCGGCCTCGACCGTCTGGCGAGCCGCGTCGACACGAGCTGCTGCCTCGGCCTTCACCGCGGCGAGCTGACGCTCGTACTCGACGACATCGGCCTTGGCCGATGCGCGTGCGGCGTCGGCCTGCTCGTGCTTGTTGCGGATGCTGCCGTAGCGGGCGTCCATGCCCTTCTTCAACTGAGGCACCAGATACAGGCGCATCGCGATGAGGAAGAAGATGAACGACCCGAAGGACCAGGCGAGCTCTTTGAGTTCGGGCAGGATCGGACCAGGTCCGTCCTTGACCGCCTCGGCGCCCTCGGCCATCGGTAGCAGCGTTTGGAGATGGATGACTGCCGTCAACACATCAACTCCATTCGTGTGGATGGGGAACGGGAAGGCCGATCAGAGGCCGATGAGGATGAAGACCACGAAGCCGATGAGGGCAAGGGCTTCGGTGAAGGCGATGCCGAGGAACATGGTGGTACGCACCATGCCGGCGGCCTCGGGCTGGCGGGCCATCGCCTCGACGGACTTGCCGACGAGGTAACCGATGCCGATGCCGGGGCCGATGGCAGCGATGCCATAGGCGAAACCAGCGCCGATGGCGGCGTTGGCAGCCTTGGCCTCGTCGCCGGTGAGTTCCTGAACCAGGCGGCTCATTGCTTCCATGGGTTGACGTCTCCTGTGTGTGTTCTGGGTAGGTGGAGAATGTGTGAGATCGGAATTACGTGACCGGTACTGGGTGA
>JBEICS010000118.1:0-6475 GCA_040383925.1 Acidimicrobiaceae bacterium
CTGCTGCTGGCCCACCTGCTGCGCCAGGGCCTGCACCTCACCGGCACCCACATCGGCTGCGACACCACCAACTGCGGTGCCTGCACCGTGCTGTTCGACGGCCGGCCGATCAAGAGCTGCACGATGTTGGCCGTTCAGGCCGACGGGCACGAGGTGGAAACGGTGGAGGGGTTGGCCTCGGCCAGCGAACTCCACCCCATCCAGGAAGGCTTCAGAGACGAGCACGGCCTGCAGTGCGGCTACTGCACACCCGGGATGATGATGTCGGCCAAGGCACTGTTGGCTGAGAACCCCGACCCCACCGAGGACGAAGTGCGGTGGGCGCTGTCGGGCAACCTGTGTCGCTGCACCGGGTATCAGAACATCGTGAAGTCCGTGCTGTGGGCCGCCGCCAAAATGCGCGGCCAGGCCGGGAACTGAGGGGGACGACATGGCACTCGACGAGATCAAGATCGGTGGCATGGGCGCCAGCCGGCGCCGTGTGGAGGACAACCGCTTCATCCGCGGCAAGGGCAACTACGTCGACGACGTGGTGCTGCCCGGCATGCTGCACATGGAGATCCTCCGCAGCCCGCTGGCCCACGCCCGCATCCGCAGCATCGACACCAGCCGCGCCTGGCAGATCCCCGGTGTCCGCTTGGTGATGACCGGCGAGACCATGGCTGCTCGCAACCTGGCCTGGATGCCCACGCTGTCGTACGACACCCAGGCCGTGCTGGCCACCGACAAGGTGCGCTTCCAGGGCCAGGAAGTGGCGTGCGTCATCGCCGACGACCCCTACATCGCCAAGGACGCGTGCGAGGCGATCATCGTCGACTACGAGCCACTGCCGGTGATCGTCAATCCCGAGCAGGCCCTGGCCCCAGGTGCGCCGCTCATCCGCGACGACAAGGAGAACCAGGCCGACAACGTCGTGTTCAACTGGGAGGTGGGCGACAAGGCCGGCACCGACCGGGCGTTCGAGCAGGCCGACGTCATCTCGCGTATCGCGATGCACTACCCGCGGTCGCACCCCTCGCCGATCGAACCCTGTGGCTCGATCGCCGACTTCAACCGCTCCACCGGCAAGCTCACCGTGTACATGACCACCCAGGCGCCGCACATCATCCGCGCCGCGGTGGCGATGGTGGCCGAACTGCCCGAGCACATGATCCGCATCATCTCGCCCGACCTCGGCGGCGGCTTCGGCAACAAGGTGCCGGTGTACCCGGGCTACGTCATGTCGATCCTCGCCTCCATCCTGCTCGAGCGGCCGGTGAAGTGGATCGAGGACAAGACCGGCAACCTCATCTCCACCGGGTTCGGCCGCGACGTGTACCTGCAGGGCGAGATGGCGTTGCGCAGCGACGGCAAGATCCTCGGCGTGCGGATGTTCACCGAGTCCGACCACGGTGCCTTCTTCGCCGACGCACAGCCGAGCAAGTTCAAGATCGGCCTGATGCACTCGGCGTTCGCCTGCTACGACATCCCAGCGGCGCACCTCACGGCGCGGGGCGTGTACACCAACAAGTCGCCCGGTGGTGTGGCCTATCGCTGCTCGTTCCGCGTCACCGAGGCGATGTTCTTCCAGGAGCGCATGGTGCAGGCCGCGGCCGACGACCTGGGTATCGACCAGGCCGAGTTCCGTCGTGCCAACTTCGTGCGCGACGACGACTTCCCGCACCGCACCCCGTTCGGCTTCCTCACCGACTCGGGCCAGTACGCGAAGTGCCTCGACGTGGGCCTCGAAGCGGTGGGCTACCACGACTTCAAGGCCAAGCAGGAGGAGGCCCGTTCGCGGGGCCGTCTGCTGGGCATCGGCATCTCCACCATGACCGAGCCGCTCGGCGCCGGCAACAGCCGCGAGTACGACATCCTCGGCATCAAGATGTTCGACTCGGCCGAACTGCGCGTGCACATGACCGGCAAGGCCATTCTGCGCACCGGTGCGAAGAGCCAGGGTCAGGGTCACGAGACCACGTGGGCGCAGATCGTGGCGCACGAACTGGGCATCCCCGCCGACGACGTGACGGTGGAGGAAGGCGACACCGACACGGCACCGTTCGGCATGGGAACCTACGCCTCGCGCTCCACCCCGGTGGCCGGCGCGGCGGTGGCCATGGTGTCGCGCAAGATCCGGGCCAAGTCCCGCAAGATCGCCGCCCACCTGCTCGAGGTGTCGGAAGAAGACATCGAGTGGGAGCTCGGCCGGTTCTACGTGCGCAGCTCACCCGACCGTGGCGTCACCATCCAGGATTGCGCGATGGCGGCGTACAGCAATGTGCCCGACGGCCTCGAGCCCGGCCTCGAGAACACCGCCTACTACGACCCGCCGAACCTCACCTGGCCCTTCGCCTGCTACATCGTCACCGTCGAGATCGACCCCGAGACCGGTGTCTGGGATGTGCTCAACGTCGTCGCCGTCGACGACTGCGGCGTGCGCATCAACCCGATGATCGTCGAAGGCCAGATCATGGGCGGTCTCACCGAGGCCTACGCGATGGCCAGCATGCAGTTCATCACCTTCGACGCCGAGGGCAACTGTGTCGGCTCGAACTACATGGACTACCTGCTGCCCACCGCCTGGGAGACACCCGGCTTCGAGTTGCACGAAGTGGTCACCCCGTGCCCGCACCACCCCATCGGTGCCAAGGGCATCGGCGAGTGCGCCACCGTGGGCGGCCCGGCCGCGTTCGTGAACGCGGTGCTCGACGCACTGAAGCACACCGGCGTGCGCAACATCGACATGCCGCTGCTGCCCGACCGGGTGTACGAGGCCCTCACCACCGGCCACGACGTGTCGGGCGCACCCCCCGTGAGGACCGACGACCGGTGAGCGACCAGGCCGCTGACCGATGGAGCATCGTCGAGCGCGCGGTTGAACTCGCGCGCCTCGGCGAAGAGTTCGTGATGGCCACCGTCGTGTGGCGCCAGGGCCCCTCGTCGGGCCAGCACGGCTCGCGCGCCATCGTCACGGCCAGCGGCGAACTCCACGGCTTCATCGGCGGCGCCTGTGCCGAACCGGTGCTGGTGCGCGAAGCCCAGCGCGCCCTCGTCGACCGCACCCCGCGGCTGCTGGTACTCGGCCAGAGCGACCAGCTCGGCCATGTGCCCGAGGGGATGACGGCCATCGCCATCTCGTGCCAGAGCGAAGGTGCGCTGCAGATCTACCTCGAGCCGGTGCAGGCCACCCCGCACCTCGTCGTGGTCGGCCGCTCGCCGATGGCCCACACGCTCGAACAGCTCGCCGCCGCCCTCGACTGGAACGTCGAGCGCGTCGACGGCCCCGACTTCGACGCCTCGACCGTCGGTCGCCGCACGATGGTGGTCGTGGCCACCCAGGGCCACGGCGACGAAGACGTCGTCGAGGCGGCAGTGGCGGCCCGGCCCGTGTTCCTCGGTGTCGTCGCCTCGCGCAAGCGCGGCGACGCGCTGCGCACCTACCTGCACGACCGCGGCGTGGCCGACGAACTCGTCGACCGACTGCGGGTGCCCGTGGGCCTCGACCTCGGCCACACCAGCCACCGCGAGGTGGCCGTGTCGGTGCTGGCCGAACTGGTGCAACTCCGTGCTGCCGGTGCGCTGGTGCCCGAACCGGGTGAGGCCACGTTCACGGCCCCGCCCGAGGCCATCGACCCCGTCTGCGGGATGACCGTGCGGGCCGACGCCAGCGGGCGCCCGTTCGAGCACGACGGCACCACCTACTACTTCTGCTGTCCCGGCTGTCGCTACGCGTTTGCCAACGATCCCGCCGCCTTCCTCGGCGAGGCGGTTGCCGCGGTGGCCACTGATCTCGGTACGACCATCCCCATCGGGAGGACTCATGCTCATCACGACTGACTTCGAAGTCGATCAGCCCGTCGACGACGTCTGGACGTTCTTCGGCGACATCCCGGCGGTGGCCAAGTGCCTCCCGGGCGCCGAGCTCACCGATCAGACCGGTGACGACACCTACCTGGGCAACGTGCTCATCCGCCTCGGGCCGGTGAAGCTCGAGTTCAGCGGGAAGGCGACGATCGTCGAGCGCGACCAGACCGGCAAGCGCATCGTCGTCGACGCCGCAGGTGCCGACCAGAAGGGTCGCGGCCAGGCGGCGTTGATGCTGACCGCCAAGCTGAACCCGACGGCGCGGGGCACCAAGGTCGATGTCACCCAAGATCTCCAGCTGTCGGGTGCCGCCGCCCAGTACGGCCGCGGCCTGGTCGGCGACGTCACCTCGGTGTTGATGGCCGACTTCGCCACCAACATGCAGAACCGGCTCGAAGCCATCAAGCAGGGCCGCTCGGCCGACTCGGTGGCCACGGTGAAGCCGGCGAGCGGTCTGGCCATCGGTCTGCGTGCCGTGCGCATGGCGCTGGCGCGTGTGTTCCGCCGCTTCTTCCTGCCCTACCGGCCCAGCACCAGCTGACCGGCCGTACCTGAACGACAACGACGAGATCGAAGGGAGACGATGTGACGCTCTGGGGACTGGGGAACCTGATTCTGCTGATCGTGGTGGTGCCGGTGTTGGTGGCACTGCTGAACCGGGTGTTGGCCGCGCTCGAACGCATTCGCGGTGCGAGCGACCACATCCTTGCCGGTGGCGTTGCCATCATCGGCGAGGTCGACGACACACCCGAACTGCTGGCAACGACCGACCAGACCATCGCCGACGTCGCCAACGGCGCCGTCCGCTATGCCGGCCCTGTCAGCAAGTTGCTGGGCTGAGAAGGAGATCCTGATGACTGACGCTGCTTGGGTGACCCTGGTGATCGCCACGCTGATCATCGCGGCCGCTGCAATCGGACTGCTCCGGGTGGTCCTCCACCTGCGGGCTGTCCACGCCACGCTCGGCAAGGTGGTTGCCGGTGCACAGGTGATCGCCGACAAGACCAGCACCGTGCCCACGGCGCTGCCTTCGGTGAATGCCAGCCTGCAACCCGTCCGCGACTTCTGCGACTCGATCTGAGGAGGCACCGATGAACCTGCTCGCTGCCACCGATTCGGGCTTCGCGATCGGCTACACGATCGGCATCGTCGTGGTGCTGGTCGTGGTGGCCCTCGTCGTGCCCATCCTCGTGCTCGCCAAGAAGATCGGCGACGACGCCTCCGGTATCAACGACGGCCTCGCGGCCGCCGCCACCAACACGGCGTCGCTGAAGGAACTCACCACCACCATCGACTCGGCGGAACGCATCACCGCCGGTCTCGAGCGCGGCCGTAAGCGGCTGGGAGGCTGACATGTCACTGCTCGCCCTCACCTCCACACAGGAGAACCTGTGGTGGGGCGCCGTCATCGCCGGGCTCGTCGTCGTGCTGGCCGTTGCCGCACTGCTGACGATCCTCGTGGTGCTCGTGCGCCGTATCGACCAGCGCGTCGATCTCGTCAAAGCGACGCTGCAACAGGCGGCCGCCAACACCTCCGACACCGCCCTCATCGCCGAGACGGCAGTGCGTGTCGAGGCCGTCCTCGCCGAGGGCCTCGAACACCACCTGTTCCTCGGCCGAGTCCTCGACAAGGTGCGCTCATGAACACCACGCTCATCGTCTTCACGGTCATCGACATCGCGCTGCTCATCGCCGGCCTCGCCATCTACCTCTGGATCGTCGGCTCACAGCTCACGCGTGTGGCCGGCAAGTTGGAGGAGTGCGACGAGTTGGTGTGGCAGATCAAGACCAACGCCGAGCCGATCCGCCCGGGTGTCGAGCGCATCAACCGCACCGGCCGGGTCATCGCCGGTGCGTTGCCGCTGCTGTACGGCATGGGTGAAGGCATCGTCGCCGGAGCCACCTACGAGCCCGCACCCGCCGACGAGCACCGTGCGCCCGCTCGCCCAGCCATGGGCCGGCGTCGCTCGCGCCTCGCCGAAGGCGTCGGCTACCGTCCCGCCGACTGACCGTTACGCGTTCGGGTCGCGGCCCGTCGTGAGCGGGCCGGTGGTGGGCGCGTCGTACTCGCCGATCCACTCGTCTTTCCACGCCTGGTCGTACTGGTCGGGGTTGCACCCCGGCTGGTACACGGCGATCAACTCCTTGGCGATCTGCTGGCGGTGCGACGGCAGGCCGCCAGGCACCTCGTAGTAGCAGATGTGCAGCGCGTACCGGTCGCCGGCCCGCTTCACCCAGCACGGCGCGAAGCGGTGCTTGAAGGGGAAGCCCTCGCGGCTCAGGTCTTCCGAAGCACCCACGAAGATGACCGCGAACTCATTCGGCTTCGCATCGGGTCGGGCACGCATCAAGATCGCGAACACGCCGGGTCGTGGCGGCGCGTTCCACCCGGCCAGCACACGCGGACCTTCGAACGGGTAGCCGGCGAGCGAGCCGAGCCGGATCATCAGTCGTCCACGAGGTCGTCGTCCTCGCCGATCACCTCGGCGTGGGTGACCGGCCAGACCGGCAGCCCCGCCTGCTCGGCGGCACGCACGAACAGCGGCACGGCGATGTCGACCGCCTCGTCGGCCGATGCCGCCTCGACCAGGATCTGGGCGCCGTAGGTGGCCGTGCCCATCCCGCTGGC
>JBEICS010000119.1:0-6458 GCA_040383925.1 Acidimicrobiaceae bacterium
CGCCATGCGGGCCGGCACGTTGGCCTTGATGACGCCGGTGATGACGTTCACGCTGGGGCGCTGCGTGGCGACGATGAGGTGGATGCCCACCGCACGCGCCTTCTGGGCGATGCGGGTGATGCTCTCCTCCACGTCGCGGGCGGCCACCATCATCAGGTCGTTCAACTCGTCGACCACCACGACGATGTACGGCATCCGCTCGAACCGGTTCACGACCTCCACCCCGTCGGCACCGACCGGCGACGCCTCGGCCGGATCGGTGAGCAGTTCGCCGCGGTCGAACGCCGCGTTGTAGCCGCTGATGTCGCGGAAGCCCACCTCGAACAGCAGGTCGTACCGGCGCTCCATCTCGCGCACCGCCCAGGCCAGGGCGTTGGCCGCCTTCTTCGGGTTGGTGACCGGCTGGGTGAGCAGATGCGGCAACCGGTTGTACTGACCCATCTCGACCTGCTTGGGGTCGATGAGGATGAGCTTCACCTGATCGGGCGTGGTGCGCATGAGCAGCGATGTGATGATGCAGTTGATGCCGCTGCTCTTGCCGGCGCCGGTTGCGCCAGCGACGAGCAGGTGGGGGGTGGTGGCGAGGTTGAGGAACACCGAGCGACCGGCGATGTCTTTGCCCACGGCCACGTCGAGCGGGTGGTTGGCCACCTTGGCCTCGGTCGACGACATGATGTCGCCCAGCGCCACCAATTGGCGGGTGTGGTTGGGCACCTCGACACCGATGGCCGACTTGCCCGGGATGGGGGCCAGGATGCGCACGTCGGTGGCCGCCATGGCGTAGGCGATATCGCGGTTGAGGCTGGTGATGCGCGCCACCTTCACGCCCGACCCGAGTTCGAGTTCGTAACGGGTGACAGTAGGGCCCACCGTCTGGCCGAGCAGTTTGGTCTCGACCCCGTGCGAGGCGAGCGACTCGACCAGGGTGCGGCCGCGGGCCTCGACCTCGGCCTTGTTGATGGTCTGGGCCTCGCTGCGCAGCAGGTAGTTGCCCGGGGGCAACGACCACGGCCCGCGCTCGGCGCCGGGCCCGAGGTCGAGCGAGGTCTGCTCGGCGCTCTCGATGGCCTCGAGGTCGAACACAGGCTGCGCCTTCTTCTTCGAAGGCTTGGCCCGCTTGGCCGCTGCCGGTTCGTCCCACATGCCGTCGTCGGCCGAGTCGTACAGCGAGGGCATCGGCCGGGTGTGCTCGGCGGTGTCGCGTTCGCTCTTCAGGGTGGCGATGTCGTCGATGGCCGTGCGTGCGCGCCGGGCGGCGCGGCCGAGGGGTGCCGCCGTCTGCTGGGCCAAGCCCTTCACGGTGGAGCCGGTCACCAGCACCACGCCCACCAGCACCAACGCGACGAACACCACCACGGCACCCGCCGAGCCGATGAGGCGCCGCAGCGGCTCGCCCACCAGCGCACCCAACCAGCCACCTGCGCTGTCGAACGCCCCGAACCCGCCGAAGAACTTCTCGGGACCGCGCACCACGTGCAGCAGGCCGAGCACGCTGGCAGCGATGACCGCCCAGCCGACGAGCAGACGCCGCGGGTTGTCGCTGCGGCCCTGGTGCACCAGCGCGGCGCCCACGCCCACGAGCGCGACGGGCACGACGAAGCGACCGATGCCGGTGAACCACCCGAGCAGCGTTTCGACACCCCGGCCGAGGGGGCCGGCGACGTCGAAGTAGATGGCCAGACCCAGCAGCACTCCCGCCACGATGAGCCCGAGACCGACGAACTCGATGCGCGGCCCGGTGGGCTCGGGCGCAGCGGTGGCCTTGCCCTTCGACGCGCTGCCAGCCGACTTGCCAGCCGGCTTGCCAGCCGACTTGCTGGCCGGTTTGGCGGGGGTGCGGCGAGAGCCCGGGGTGTAGGTGGCCATGGTGCTGTCACGCTACCAATGGGGTGTACGCCGGTTGGGGCATCACAGCGGGTCGACCGACAGCACCTGCCCCGCCCCGGACACCTCCACCACGAGCTGTCCGCCCTGCTCGGAGGCAACGACCACCGAGTACCGCACCACGCCGTTCGGCCCGCCCTCCACCACGAACGCGGTGAGCGTCGACGACGGCAACTGCCCCACCACGCACGACACCACTCGCTGCGGGTCGATCTGCACAGCAGCGCCGGCGAACCGGTTGCCGTCGGCCGGGATGGCCGGCTGCGCCGTCAGCTCGCCGAAGCCGAACGCGTACGGCGTGACCGTGGAACTGCCGTCGGCGGCGGTACCGGCCACGAACAGGTTCACCACCACGTCGGTGGCGTTCACCTCGAAGTACTCCTGCTGGCCGCCCAGCTCGGCCTCCACGGCGGCGATGGCCGGGGCGATCTGGTCGACCTCGAGGGGCTGATCGGCCGACGCCGGGCACTCGGTCGACAGCGGCGCCGACGTACTGTCCGACTCTGGCGGTGCCGTCACCGCGTCGTCGCCGCACCCCATGAGACCCGCTGCCACCACGAGCGCCGTCAGCACCCGCAGCCGTCCGGCCTGCATCAGGCCTCCATCACCACCGGCACGATCATCGGCCGGCGCTTGGTGCGCTCGTTCACGAACTTGCCGGCGGCGCGGCGCACGTCGCGTTCGAGCTGGTCGACGTCGCGCACGCCGGCGGCGAGCGCCTTCTCGACGGCGGCGGCCACGGTGTCTTCCGCCTCGTCGAGCAGGTCGTCGGCCTCGGGCGCGTACACCCAGCCACGGGTGATGATCTCGGGCCCGGTGAGCACCTTGCCGGTGCTGATGTCGACGGTGACCACCACGACGACCACACCCTCCTCGGCCAGCACCTTACGGTCGCGCAACACGCCCTGGCCCACGTCGCCGACGATGCCGTCGACGTACAGGTATCCCGCCGGGATGCGGCCGGCGAACCCGAGGCCACCGTCGGTGAGCTCGAGCACGTCGCCGTCCTCGCACATCAGCACGTTGGCCGCAGGCACGCCCATCAACCGCCCCAGGCGGGCGTTGGCGGCGAGGTGGCGGTACTCGCCGTGGATGGGCACGTACCACTCGGGCTCGGCGATCGACAGGTACATCTTCAAGTCGTCGGCCTGCGCGTGGCCGGTGGCGTGCACATCGGCGATACCGCTGTGCACCACCTCGCACCCGGCGCGCAGCAACTCGTCGATCACCCGGTTGACGTTGCCCTCGTTGCCGGGGATGGCGTGGCTGCTGAGAATGACGGTGTCGTGCTCGCCCACCTTCACCCACTTGCTCTCGCCGCGGGCCAGCAACGCGAGGGCGCTCATCGGCTCACCCTGCGACCCGGTCGACACGATGCACACCTGCCCGGGCGGGTACTTGTCGACGTCGTCGATGTCGATGAGCGATGCGTCGGGGATGTTGATGATGCCGAGGTCGCGGCCCATGCGCACGTTCTTCTTCATGCTCAGGCCCAACGTGGCCACCACTCGGCCGGTGGCCACCGCCGCATCGGCGATCTGCTGGATGCGGTGCAGGTGGCTGGCGAAACTGGCCGTGATGATGCGCCGACCGGCGTGGCGGTGGAAGAGGCTGTGCAGCACGTCGCCCACACTGGTCTCGCTGGGGGCGCACCCCGATTCCTCGGAGTTGGTGCTGTCGGCCAGCAGCACACGGATGCCCTCGTTGGCCGCCAGGCTGCCGATGCGCGACAACGCAGTGCGGCGCCCGTCGACCGGGGTGAGATCCAGTTTGAAGTCGCCCGAGTGCAGCACCACGCCCTGCGGGGTGTGCAGGGCGATGGCGTGCGCGTGCGGCACCGAGTGGGTGACCGGGATGAACTCGACATCGAACGGACCGATCATCCGCCGCTCGCCGTCGGCGACCGCCACCAGTTCGGTGCGGCCCAGCAGACCGGCCTCCTCGATGCGGTTCCGGGCGAGACCCAGGGCCACGGCCGACCCGAAGATGGGGAAGCTCAGTTCACGCAGCAGGTACTGCAACGCACCCACATGGTCTTCGTGGCCGTGGGTGACGACACAACCTTCGATACGGGCAGCGTTGTCGCGCAGGTAGGTGAAGTCGGGCAGCACCAGGTCGATGCCGTGCATATCGGCATCGGGGAACATCAGGCCGCAGTCGATCAGCAGGATGCGGTCGTCGTGCTCGACCGCCATGCAGTTGCGGCCGATCTCACCGAGACCACCGAGGAAGGCGATACGGACGGGGGAACTCACGATTCAGCGATCGGGGCGATGGGGGAAGGCATCGCGCCAGCGTTGCAGATCTGCCCACACCTGAGGTGCGCGCTCGACCACGAAATCGGGAGCCGGGCCCATCGGCAGGCGGGCCTGGCCCACCGGAATGCCCAGATGACGCATCATCGCCTTGGTGGGAATGGGGTTCGGCGCGTCGTCGCCGGTCTCGAATGCGAAGCTCGGCAGCATGCGAGCGTTCACCAGTCGGGCGCCGGCGGTGTCGCCCGCCGCGAACAGGTCGAACATCTGCTGGTGGTCGGTGCCGGTCCAGTGGGTTGCCACGCCCACCGTGCCCACGGCGCCGATCGACAGCAGCGGCAGGGTGAGGCCGTCGTCGCCGCTGTACACCTCGGTGCCCTCGGGTGCCTGCAACAGCAGCGAGGCGGTCTCGGCGGGGTTGCCGGCAGCGTCTTTCAGGGCCACCACGTTCGACACCTCGCGGAACAACCGCAGCAGCGTGGCCGTGGTGATCTTGCGCCCGGTGCGCACGGGGATGTCGTACACCATCACCGGCAGCGCAGAGGCGCCCGCCATGGCGCGGATGTGCGCCTCGATGCCCGCCTGCGATGGGCGGTTGTAATAGGGGCACACCGCCAGCACACCGGCAGCTCCGAGCGACTCGGCCTCCTTGGTGAGGTGCACCGAGTGGGCCGTGTCGTTGGTGCCCGTACCGGCGATGACCGGGATGGTGACGGCTTCGATGACGGCAGCGAACAGCGACAGGCGCTCGTCGTCGGTGAGCACCGGGGCCTCACCGGTGGTGCCGGCGATGACGAGGCCGTCGTTGCCGTTGTCCTGCAGGTGTCGGGCCAACCGACGGGCGACGTCGAGGTCGAGCGCACCGTTGTCGTCGAACGGCGTCACCATCGCCGTCAGCACCCGGCCGAAGCGGGGCATCAGAACGACCCTTCTGCTGAGCGATCGATGCCCTGGGTGAGGATGAGGTCTTCGTGCAGTTCCATCCACACATCGTGGTAGCTGCCGCACATCACGCCGGTGAACATATTCGTTTCACCGGCCACCACCCGCTGGCACGTCTGGTTCAGGCGGGGCGTGTACGGGGCGAGGCGAGCGAGCACCTCGCCCATCGCCGTGACGATGGGCGCCGCCTCGGAGTCGAGGGCCACCAGCCGCTCGATCACCGTGGCGTCGTAGGCCGAATCGGTGTGATCGTTCGGCGCGCCGTTCTTCAGTTGCCAGTCGCCGCACAGCTCCTTGAACCGGCCGTTCAGGTCGAGGAAGTGATGGTAGGGGTCGTGCAACTTGGCGGCGATGTGGGTGTGGCCGACGTCTTCGACGAGCGCGATCTTGTGTTCGTCGCGACCCACGGGCGTGAGCTGCCACAACTGCCGGGCTTCGCGGAACATCGCCCACTCGCGGGCCTGCAGCGCCTGGAGGTGCTCGTCGACGAGGCTCTGCGGCAGGTCGGCCACCTCGGCCACCACCTCGGCCTTGGCGAACCCCTTGATGCGCAGCGCGTGGAAGGTGCGGAAGAACGGATCGGACTGCTGAGCCATGACGCCCAAACTACGCGACCGGCTCCTCCAGCGCGAAGGCGGTGTACTCCTCGCCTGTGTCGGCCCAGTCCTCGAACTGGATGACGTTCATCTCCTCGAAGCGGCGGCGCAGCCACTGGTCGTTGCGGTCGAGCAGGCCGAGCTTCTTGCAGTTCGGCACGATCTTCGAAAACAGCATCGACTGGAACAGGATGCGGGTGGGGTCGGCCAGCACCATCGGGCCGATGTCCTTCACCGGCACACCCATGCGCTCCCACACCTCCTGGCTCATGAACCGGTCGCGCATGCGCACCGCGGCCTCGAAGGCGAACTCCTGGCGGTCCTTGATCTCGACGTCGGTCATGCCGTCGTAGACCTCTTTCAGGCTGAGCACCCCGAAGGCCACATGGCGGGCCTCGTCGCTCATCACGTAGCGCAGCAGCTGCTTCAGCAGGGGCTCGCCGGTGGTCTGGTGGAGGAAACCGAACGCGGCCAGGGCCAGGCCCTCGACCATCACCTGCATGCCCAGGTAGGTCATGTCCCAGCGACTGTCGTTGATGATGTCGTCGAGCAGCATGCGCAGGTGGGCGTTCACGTGGTAGCCGCCGCCGAGCTTCTCCTCGAGGTACCGGGCGAACACCTCGACGTGGCGGGCCTCGTCGACCACCTGGGTGGCGGCGTAGAGCTTGGCGTCGTACCACGGCACGGTCTCGACGATCTTGGCGGTGCAGATGAGCGCGCCCTGCTCGCCGTGCATGAACTGGCTGAGGCTCCAGTTCTTGCCCTCCCTGTTGAACTCGAG
>JBEICS010000120.1:0-6440 GCA_040383925.1 Acidimicrobiaceae bacterium
GGAGCCCCCCACCGAGCAGGTCGGCAGGATGGTGCTCTACAAAGCGCTGTGCGATCTGCTGTGGACGCTGTGGGGCGTGATCCAGCACGTGAACGACAACCCGGCCGACGACTTCTGGGCCTATGCCGTCGGGCGCTTCGAGCGGTGCCGCACGCTGATGGACACGGCAGCGTTCGGCCACCATTTGGCCGCCGTGCGCGATGCGCGCTGACACACCGATCGCCACCTCGAACGACATCTTGAGCATGCTTCACGAACAGTGCGCGGATCGCTTCGATCCGGACGATCACACCTGCTAGCGTTTCACCATGCGGATAGTTTCCGCATCGTGGAACACACCCGGGAGTCTCCGTACCAGGAGCGTGCCCGCCGATCCCGACGTGCGAAGGAATCACCATGACCGATGCGAATGACGAACTCGATCTCGCCACGCTGTCCGACGACGAGCTCGTCACGCAGATGCACGAGGATCTCTACGACGGCCTCGGCCCCGAGATCGTCGAGGGCACCACGATCCTGCTCGACCGCGGCTGGGGCCCCGACAAGGTTCTGAACGACGCCCTCGTCGAGGGCATGCGCATCGTCGGCATCGACTTCCGCGACGGCATCTTGTTCGTACCCGAGGTGTTGCTGTCGGCCAACGCGATGAAGGCCGGCATGGAGATCCTGCGGCCGCTGCTGGCTGAGACCGGCGCCGAGCCCATCGGCAAGGTCGTCATCGGGACGGTGAAGGGCGACATCCACGACATCGGCAAGAACCTCGTCGCGATGATGCTCGAGGGCGCCGGCTTCGAAGTGGTCGACCTCGGCATCAACACCGACGCCGACGAGTTCCTCGCTGCGCTCGAAGAGCACAAGCCCGACATCCTCGGCATGTCGGCGTTGCTCACCACCACGATGCCGTACATGAAGGTGGTCATCGACACCCTTGTCGAGCGTGGCCTGCGCCAGGACTACATCGTGCTCGTCGGTGGCGCCCCGCTGAACGAGGAGTTCGGTGCCGCAATCGGCGCCGACGCCTATTGCCGTGATGCAGCCATCGCGGCCGAGACCGCCAAGTCGTTCATGCAGGCGCGGCGCGGCCGCGTCGAGCCCCCCGGCCCGTCGGTCTGACCGCGTCATGAGCGCCGCTGCGCCCGAACCGGCGGCGTCGCGGCCGCTCGTCGTGGCCTGCGGTGCGCTGGTGGCAGAACTCCGAGCCGTGCTCGTCGCGGACGGTCTCACCGACGCGGTCGAGGTGGCGTACCTCCCTGCCCCACTCCACAACCGTCCCGAGCGAATCGTCGATGCGATTCGTGATGCGCTCGCCGAGCGAGGAGCCGACACCCCGGGTGCACGCCCGGTGCTGCTGGGTTACGCCGACTGCGGCACGGGCGGTGGCATCGATGCACTGCTCGCCGAGATGCCGCATGTCCGTCGCCTCCCCGGCGATCACTGCTACGCGTTCTTCGCCGGCGTCGACACGTTCACCTCGATGCACGAGGCCGAGCTCGGCACGTTCTTCCTCACCGACTTCCTCGCCAAGCACTTCGATGCGCTGGTGTGGGAGGGCCTCGGCCTCGACCGTCACCCACAGCTGCGCGACGCGTACTTCGGGCACTACACCCGCGTGCTGCTGCTCACCCAGCGCGCCGACGACACCGTGCTCGCCGCTGGCCGCACCGCAGCCGAGCGACTGGGTCTGCGCTTCGAGCACCACGACACCGGCCTCGAGCCGTTCACCCACTCCGTCGCGGTCGCCCTGCGTCCGCACACAGCCGAGGAGGCCGCCTGACATGCCCCGCAACGTGAACGAACTCGTCATCATCATGTGGCGCGATATCCCCGCCCAGGTGAACGGTCGCCTCGGCGCCGAACGGAACCAGATCATCCTGCCTCACCGCTTCCAGAAGGCCATCGACCGCGCTGCCATGGTGGCCGGCAAGAAGACCGCCCAGGAGTACGTGGGCGAATGGCGACGCGTATCGCACACCATCGTCGGCGACATGGCCGAATGTGTCGCCACCACGGCCGAGAACATCGAGCGCGAGTTCACCAACGAGCGTCTCAACACCCTGGTCACCAACGGTGGCTGGGACCCACTCACCCCCTCGAACGACCAGACAGAGGACGTCACGTCATGACCGACACCATCATCAGCAGCGCCACCAAGGAAGTCGTGATCGGCCACGACCGTCCGTTCGTGATGATCGGCGAGCGCATCAACCCCACCGGGCGCAAACTGCTGGCGGAGGAGATGAAGAACGGCGACTTCAGCCGGGTCGAAGCCGACGCCCTCGCTCAGGTTGAGGCCGGGGCGCAGATGCTCGACGTGAACGCCGGCATCCCGCTGGCCGACGAGCCCGCGCTGCTGGCCCGCGCCGTGCAGCTCGTGCAGTCGATCACCGATGTGCCGCTGTCGATCGACTCGTCGATCATCGAGGCGCTCGAGGCCGGCCTCGCCGTCTACAAGGGCAAGGCGCTCGTCAACTCGGTCACCGGTGAGGCCGAGGTGATGGACCGCGTGCTGCCGCTCGTCGCCAAGTACGGCGCCGCCGTGGTGGCCATCAGCAACGACGAGACCGGTATCAGCGAAGACCCGAACGTGCGGTTCGAGGTTGCCAAGCGCATCGTGCAGCGCGCCGCCGACTACGGCATCCCGGCGCACGATGTGGTGGTCGACCCGCTGGTGATGCCCATCGGCGCCATGGGCACGGCCGGCCGCCAGGTGTTCGCCCTGCTGCGCCGCCTCGTCGAGGAGTTGGGCGTGAACACCACGTGCGGCGCGTCGAACGTGAGCTTCGGCCTGCCCAACCGCAACGCCATCACGGGAACCTTCTTGTCGATGGCGATGTCGAACGGGATGTCGTCGGCGATCATGAACCCGATGCACCCCGAAGTGAAGTCGGCGATCATGGCGGCCGACGTGCTGATGGGCAACGACCGCGACTGCTACGCGTGGATCAAGGCCAACCGCGACCCCAACGCAGCCGGTGGCGCCCGCGAGGGCCGCGCCGAGGGCGGCCGCCGGCGCAACCGGGGCTGAGGACGTACTGATGCCGCGCATTGTCTTCACCCCGTCGGGTCTCGTCGGCCAGGCCGAGCAGGGCACCACCCTGCTCGCCGCGGCGCGCGAGATGGGTGTCGACCTCGACTCGGTGTGCGGCGGACGCGGCATCTGCGGCCGCTGCCAGGTGACAGTCGAGGCAGGCAACTTCGCCAAATGGGCAATCGATGTCGATGCCACCTCGGTGAGCCCGTTCACCGAGACCGAAGCCCGTTACCACGAACGCCGCGGCCTTGCCGATGACCGACGTCTCGGCTGCTGTGCGCTGGTGGCCGGCGACGTGGTGGTCGACGTGCCGCCCGAGAGCCAGGTGCACCGACCCGTGGTGCGCAAGGCGCTGGCGCTCGACGACGTGGTGCTCGACCCAGCGGTGTCGCTGGCCTACATCGAACTGCAGCCCAGCGTGCTCGGCGATGCCGAGAGCATGAGCGACCTCGTCATCGAACAACTCGCCACCGTGTACCAGCGCACTGCCACCCGCCTGTCGCCCGCAGCGCTGCGCCAGGTGCACCGGGCGTTCGCCGGCCAGGATCGCGCCGCCACAGTGGCGGTGCGACGCAGCGACGACGACGGCCCCGGCGAGGTGGTCGCCGTGTGGCCGGGTTTCGTCGACCGCATCGGTGGCATCGCTGTCGACATCGGCTCCACCACCATCGCCGGCCACCTGTGCGACCTTGCTAGCGGTGAGGTGCTGGCATCGGCCGGTCGGATGAACCCGCAGATCCGGTTCGGTGAAGACCTGATGAGCCGGGTGTCGTACGTGATGATGAACCCGGGCGGCGACGAGCAGCTCACCCAGTCGGTGCGCGGCGCACTCGTCGACCTCATCGCCGAACTCGTCGATGTGTCCGGGGTCGACCACGGCCACGTGCTCGAGGTTGTGCTCGTGGGCAATCCGATCATGCACCACCTGCTGCTGGGCATTGATCCCACGCCGCTCGGCCAGGCGCCGTTCACGCTGGCCACCGCCGAAGCGGTGCAGTTGCCGGCGCTCGACCTCGACCTGCCTCTCCCCCATGCCCGCGTCTATGTGGGCCCGTGCATCGCCGGCCACGTCGGCGCCGACACCGCCGCCGTGGTGTTGGCCGAAGGGCCGCATCGTTCCGCCACCAACCAGTTGGTGGTCGATGTGGGCACCAACGCCGAGATCGTGCTGGGCGACCACACCCGCCAGTTCGCCGCATCCAGCCCCACCGGCCCGGCGTTCGAGGGCGCCCAGTTGAGCTGCGGACAGCGCGCCACCGCCGGCGCCATCGAACGGGTGCGCATCGACCGGGTCACGCTCGAGCCCCGGTTCAAGGTCATCGGCAGCGACCTCTGGAGCGACGACCCCGGCTTCGCCGAGTCGGTCGCCCACCTCGACATCTCGGGCATCTGTGGTTCGGGCATCATCGAGGTGATCGCCGAGATGTACCTCGCCGGGGTCATCGACACCGACGGGGTCGTGCAGGGCTCGCTCGCCGAGCGCACACCACGGGTGGTGGCCGACGGCCGCACGTTCCGCTATGTCGTCCACCACACCGATGCCGTCACGCTGAGCATCACCCAGAACGACGTGCGCGCCATCCAGTTGGCCAAGGCGGCTCTGCGCGCCGGCATCGATCTGCTCATCGGCCACGCCGGCCTCACCGAGGTGCACGACATCCGCCTGGCCGGTGCGTTCGGTGCGCACATCGACCCGCTCTACGCGCTGGTGCTGGGCCTCGTGCCCGACTGCCCAGTCGAGTCGGTGCGTTCGGTCGGCAATGCCGCCGGCGTCGGTGCCGCACGGGCGCTGCTGTCGCTCGCCGCCCGGCGCGAGATGGAGACCGCCGTGCGCGGCGTGGTGAAGATCGAGACCGCTACCGAGCCGCAGTTCCAGCAACTGTTCGTCGAGGCAATGGCGTTCCCGCACAAGACCGCACCCAGCACATACCTCGGCGCCGTCGTCACCCTGCCCGCGCCCATCGAGTCGGCGGGCGGCGACCACGCCGACCGCGGCCGTCGCCGTCGCCGGTCGAGTGCCGGATCGGTCGACGACACCGGCAGCACCCTCACCGTAGGAGGCCAACCATGAGTGAGCCCACCACCTCGCGCCGCAGCGGTGGCCGCGCCGCCCGCCAGGCGATGCGCGCTGCGCACGCCGTCGAGCGCGTCACGTACCTCACCCGCACGATGCAGCCCTACGAGATCGTCAGCGAGGAGGGTCTGGCGATCATCGAGGAGAACGCCGAGACGATCCTCGCCGAGATCGGTGTCGAGATCCGCGACTACCCGTCGGCGCTGCCGGTGTTCGCCGCGGCAGGCGCCGACGTGCAGGGCACCCGGGTGCGCTTCCCCCGTGGGCTGTGCCGCAGCATCGTGCAGGCGTCGGCCCCGGCCCAGTACACCCAGCACGCACGCAACCCCGAGAACAACGTCGAGATCGGCGGCAAGCACACGGTGTTCGCCCCGAACTACGGCTCGCCGTTCGTGCACGACCTCGACCAGGGCCGCCGCTACGCCACGCTGGCCGACTTCCAGAACTTCGTGAAGCTCGCCTACGTCTCGCCCTACCTGCACCACTCGGGTGGCACCGTGTGCGAGCCGGTGGATGTGCCCGTGAGCAAGCGCCACCTCGACATGGTGTACGCCCATATCCGCTACAGCGACAAGCCGTTCATGGGCTCGGTCACGGCGGGCGAGCGCGCCCAGGACAGCGTCGACCTCGCTCGCATCGCGTTCGGCGGCGACCTGCGCGACCGCACGGTGATGACCAGCCTCATCAACGCCTCGTCGCCGCTCGTGTGGGACGGCACCATGCTGGCAGCTGCCGAGTGCTACGCCCGCAACAACCAGGCCACCATCATCACCCCGTTCATCCTGGCCGGGGCGATGGCGCCCAGCACATCGGCCGGGGTGTGCGCCCAGACCCGGGCCGAGGCGTTGGCCGGGATGACGTTCACCCAGCTCATCCGGCCCGGGGCGCCCGTCATCCTCGGCTCGTTCGCCAGCTCGATGAGCATGCAGACCGGGGCACCCACCTTCGGTACCCCCGAGCCCGCCATCGTGCTGTACACCATGGCCGCACTGGCCCGCCGCCTCGGCGTGCCGTTCCGTTCGGGTGGTTCGCTCACTGCATCGAAGCTGCCCGACGCACAGGCGGCCTACGAGAGCGCCGCCACCTTGCTGCCGACGGTGATGGGCGGGGTGAACTTCGTGCTCCACGCAGCCGGCTGGCTGGAGGGTGGCCTGGCCATCGGCTACGAGAAGTTCATCCTCGACCACGACCAACTGGGCATGATGACCACCTTCGCCCGCGGTCTCGACATCAGCGAAAATGCCCAGGCCATGTCGGCGTTCCGTGAGAACGAGCCGGGCCAGCACTTCCTCGGCACCAACCACACGCTCCAGAACTTCGAGACCGCCTTCTACC
>JBEICS010000121.1:0-6406 GCA_040383925.1 Acidimicrobiaceae bacterium
CTACGGCCAGGGCGAGACCCCGATGACCATCACCGGGCTGTCGAAGGCCGACCACGCCGACCGCACCAACCCGCGCTGGACCGAGCGGCTGCAGAGCGTGGGCATCGCCCGCACCGACGTGGAGGTGCGCGTGGTCGACGAAGCCGACCGCGAACTGCCGATCGGTGAGATCGGCGAAGTGGTGGTGCGCGGCGACGTGGTGATGGCCGGGTACTGGAACCAGCCCGATGCCACCGCCGAGACGCTGCGCGGCGGTTGGCTGCACACCGGCGACATGGGCTCGTTCGACGAGGAGGGCTATCTCACGTTGCGCGACCGTTCGAAGGACCTCATCATCAGCGGTGGCATGAACATCTACCCGCGCGAGGTGGAAGAGGCCCTGCTGCTGCACCCCGGCGTGAAGGCCGTGTCGGTGGTGGGTCGGCCCGACCCCGAGTGGGGCGAGACCGTCGTTGCGTTCGTGGTGCCCGCCGATGGGGTTGATGCCGCCGATGCGCCGACCGTCGACGACCTCGACCGCCTGTGCCTCGATCGCATCGCCCGCTACAAGCGACCGAAGGACTATCGGTTCGTCGACTCGCTGCCCACCAACAACTACGGCAAGGTGCTCAAGCGCGAACTGCGCGATCGACTGCGCGCCGAGACGAGCTGAACGGGCCGGGCTGAACGGGTCGGGCTGACCGGGACCCGGGCCCGGCTCAGGGCTCGCGCATGCGGTCGGCCAGAGCGACCAGTTCGCCGCGCAACCGAGTGACCTCGTCGGCCGCGAGCATGGTGCGGCAGCGCAACTCCTCCTGCACTGCGGCAGCCGACGACTCGAGGGCGGCACCGGCGTCGGTGAGCACCACGTGCACCACTCGCCCGTCGGTGTCGTCCTTCACCCGCCGGACGAGGCCTGCCTCCTCCATCCGATCGATGATGGGCGACACCGCGTGGGTGGCCAGCCGCAGTTCGTCGGCGATCTCACCGAGGCGGCGCGAGCGGTGCTCCCACAGCACGAGCAACACGAGGTACTGGGGATACGTCAGCCCGAGCGCGTCGAGCAACGGCCGGTACATGCGGGTGACCGCGTTGGTGGCGGCGTAGAGCGCGAAGCACAGCTGGTCGCTCAACCGACCGGCGGGTGCAGCGGACACTGGCTCCCGAGTGGGTCGAGATTTCCGTGCAGCATTCACTTGATCAACTATATCACGCGTGATACAAATCACACCCGACCAGCCGGTACCGCCATCCAGCACCATCAGCCGGCACCACCCAGCCAAGACAGCCAGGAGGCCACCACCATGAAACTCGCCCTGTACCTGCCCAACTTCCGCGACAAGGTCACCGTGAAGGAACTCGAAGACCTCACCGACCTCGCCGAGGAACTCGACTTCGACTCGGTGTGGACGCTCGACCGCGTCGTCGTCCCCGAGGCCTCCGACCGGGGTGAACTGCAGTACCCGTTCGGGATGATGGAGCAGTTCCCCACGCAGATGCCCGTGTCGGCACGCGGCGAGTGGCTGCACGGCATGCCGCTCATCCCGTGGCTCGCGGCGAAGACCAAGAAGGTCCGCATCGGCATGAGCATCATCGACACGCCCTACCGCGCCCCCGGCGTGCTGGCCGGCGAGATCGCCACCGTCGACCACCTCTCGGGTGGCCGCGTGAACGTGGGCATCGGCTCGGGCTGGATGCCCGAGGAGTTCGCCGCCGCCAGCGCTGCGCACATCTTCCCCCGCCGTCACGCGCACGTGCGCGAGACGATCGAGATCATGCAGGGCATCTGGACCAACGACGTGTTCGAGTACCACGGCGAGTTCGCCGACTTCGACCGCTGCGGCTTCGGCGCCAAGCCGGTGCAGAGCCCGCACCCGCCCATCTACTTCAGCGGCCTGAAGGACCCGAAGCGTTCAGCCAAGCGCATCGCCAAGTACGGCCTCGCCGGCTGGATCGGCATCCAGGACACGCCCGAGGAGATCACCCGCTGGAAGAGCGAGATCCAGCGTGAACTCGGCGAACTGGGCAGCGATCGCTCGCTCGACGACGGCTTCGACATGTGCAGCATGATCTGGTTCACGATCACCGACGAGCCCACCGACCAGACGCCGAACCGCAAGCTCAGCAACCTGTTGGTGGGCACCGCCGATCAGATCACCGACAACCTGAAGCGCTACAAGGACGCAGGCATGAACATGCCGCTGCTGTGGCCCCCGTTCGCCGGGGTAGAGGTGTCGAAGACCCTCGACGACCTGAAGCGCCTGGTGAACGACATCATGCCGAAGGTGAACGCCAGCTGACCCCGGTCGACCCGGGCCCGGCCGAGTGCACCTGATCCAGCGCGGTCAGCCCCCGGCCGGGCTCGGATACGACGGTGGCTCCTCCCCCGGCGGCGGCGTGGTGTAGAAGGCCACGGCACCGCTGGGATCGAACAGCTTCGGCTCGCTCGGCCATTCGCCGGGCAGGTAGCGCTTGCCGCCGTCGACGTACTGCCACATGCCCTGGCCCTCCTTGCGGAGTTCGTCGGGCCCGGTGGTCTGCGGGTCCCACCAGAACACCGTGGCATCGTCGACGCCGTGGTAGTCCTGGTACGGCCAGATGCCCTTGTCGCCCCAACTGAGGTACGGCTGGCTGATCGCCTTGCGGGTACCCGTTCCCGCGAACAACCCGTCACGCCAGGTCTCGTGGGTGAGGTTCGGCCCCACGCCCTGCACCACGGCGAAGAACAGCGCCGGATTGGGCGCCATCACCGGCAGACGCCCGGGCGCCGGCGGCTCGGTGCCGTTGAACCACTTGTAGATGGCGTACGAGCCCACCACGTTCGTGTCGGTGCGCACCGCGCCGAACGTCACCCCGAACGCGTGCTGCCACTGCTCCTGGTCGTAGGTGCGCGAGAACGCATTGGTGTCGACCAGGCCCGAACCGGCGACCACCCACTCGGGGAAGTACTCCTGCGCCGTCGCCTCGCGTGTGAAGTCGCGCGGCGCCACCGGGTCGCCGGAGAACACGACAGTGGTCACGCCGGCCGACTTCAGCTTCGAGATGGCCTGCGATGCGGTGGCCTGGATGGTGGCGGGGTCGAGGGCGTACACCACCACCTCGGCGAACGGTGCACCGGCCGCCTCCATGGCGTCGATGAAGTCCTGGGCGAGCTCGCTCGACGCACCACTGGAGTCGAGGTAGAGGAAGCCGAACTTCCGCGGCTGCTCGCGCACGTCGTCACCGCCGTACTCGGCGTTGCGGCCCACCAACTGCTTGGTGACGAACTCGATCACGTGCGTCTGCCCCTGCGCCGAACTGGTACCGAGGCTCCACACCAGCGGATCGCGCTCGGCGTAGAACTCGGTGGGCTGGCCGGGCGTGCAGCCGATGCACAGGATGCCCCGCGCCGACAGTTCGTCGCCGAAGGCGCTCGTGAGGGCCGGACCGCCGAGCACGGCGAACGGCTTGTACTCCTCGGCGATGAGCGCCGCATCGGCACGGGCCGTGACATCGTCGGTGGCGATACCGGTGCCTTCGAAGTTGATCAGCTTCACCGTGCGGCCGTACAGCTCGAAGTACGTCTGGTAGTAGTTGACCAGGTCGAGCATCGTCTGGCCCTGCTGTTCGTTGGTGTCGTTCACCGCCACGGCGTCGGTGACGTAGTTGATGACAGGGTCGCCCGCGAGCCCGATGTAGTTCACGACCACGATCTCATCGGCGGTCACCCCCTCGTCGGTGGCGCCGCCGTTGTCGCCCTCGAACGGGGCGAAGCACTCTGGAGCGAAGAAGTCGGGTACCGCCACACGCCCGCTCGTGGTGTCGCAACGATCACCCCAGTCGATCTGGTCGACGACCCCGAGCTCCTGCGCGGCGCTGAAGCTGAGCGGGTAGGTCCACTCACCGGTGGGCGCCGTGGTGTCGGTACCCCCGCCCGTCGTGGTGTCGGTGCCGCCACCCGTGGTGTCGGGCGCCGCAGTGGCGGGCACGGTAGTGGCAGCTGCGGTGGTGTCGGCGGCCTCGTCGTCGCTGCCTCCGGTGGCAAGGATCACGCCTGCGCCGATGGCCACCACGGCCACCACGCCGACGATCGGCCCCCATCGCTTGAGTTGCCGGTTCCCATCCGATCCACCGGGACCGGCGGTGCCTGCTGGCTGTGCTGGTTGCATGATTACCCCCTGCTCGTGCTGTCGTTCGAAGTCGTTGTCGATGGTGCTGTCGACGGTGCTGTCGACGTTGTTGAGGTGCCCGACCTACCCAGGGCTGCCGCGTCGGTGCCGAGGTAGCTCTGCACCACGGCGGGGTCGGCGAGCACGTCGGCGGGCCGCCCCGAGGTGACCACCCGCCCCTGGTCGAGTGCGATCAGCCGGTCGCTGATCGACGACACGAGGGGGATGTCGTGCTCGATCACCACGAGCGCCGAACCCATTTCGTCGCGGAGACGCAGCAGCAGCGGGGCGAGCGCCTCGACCTCGCGCTGGGCGATACCGCTCGAGGGTTCGTCGAGCAGGATGACGGTGGGTCGGTGGGCCACCAGGCAGGCGAGGTCGACGATGCGCCGCGTACCGGTGGAGAGTTCGCGGATGAAGGCTCGTCGGTAGTGCCCGAGGTGCATCAACTCGAGCAGTTCCTCCACCCGCAGCGCCGAGCGTTCCTCGTCGTCGAACACGGCGGGCAGCCGCACCGCCGCGGCGAGCGCGCTGCGGTTGGTGACGAACCGCTCCTGGGCCACCTGCAGCACCTCGGCCACCGTCATCTCCGGGAACAACTTCGCGTCCTGGAAACTGCGGCCCAGGCCGGCAGCGGCGCGGAGGGCAGGCTCGAGCTCGGTCACGTCGGTGCCGCCGAGCAGCACCCGGCCCGACACGAGTGGCGTGAAGCCGCTGATCAGGTCGAACAAGGTGGTCTTGCCCGCACCGTTGGGGCCGATGAGCCCGACGATCTCGCGGCCGCCCACGGCGAACGACACGCCGCCGACGGCGCGGATGCCGCCGAACGAGCACGCCACATCGATCACCTCGAGCGGCGCCGGCCCGTCGTCGTCGACCAGTGCCTCGGTAGCCACGTGGGAACCGACCGAGGCGTCCGACAGGAACACCGAGCGGAGGAGATCGGTGCGGCCGAGCAACTCGTCGGTCGAGCCGCTGAACCGGATGCGACCCCGCTCGAGGAAGTACGCCCGGTGCGCCACCGTCAACGCCACGTTCACGCTCTGCTCGACGAGGATGACGGCCACACCCTCGTCGGCGAGACGACGCACCACCGGCAGCAACTGCCCCACCACCACCGGGGCGAGGCCGAGCGACAACTCGTCGATCAGCAACACCCGCGGCCGGGCGATGAGCGCCATGCCGAGGGCCACCATCTGCTGCTGGCCGCCCGACAGATCGGCAGCAGGCGTGTCGAGCCGATCGCGGAGGATGGGGAACAGTTCGAGCACCTCGGCCCGCGCCCGGGCCACACCGTCGGGATCGCGCCGACGGGTCCAGCCGGCGAGATCGAGGTTCTCGCCCACCGTGAGGCCACCGAACACACCCTGGCCACCGGGCATCTGGCTCACGCCCAGCGCAGCGATCTCGTTGGGCGGCGCGTGGGTGATGTCGCGACCGTCGAGCACGACGGCGCCACGGTCGGCCTCGACCACCCCGCTGATCGCCTTCAGCAGCGTGCTCTTGCCGGCACCGTTGGTGCCGAGCAGGGCGATGATCTCGCCCTCCTTCACATCGATGTCGACGTCGAACAACACCTGCCGCTGCTCGTAACCCACCTCGAGCTGGCGGATCAGCAACAGATCGGCCTCACCACGGCGACGCTGGTACAGCGCCTCACTGCGGGCCGCCGACGCCTGCCACACCTGGGCGATGTCGGCGTCGATCACCTTGCCGACGGCGTTCAGCATGTAGGCGCCCACCAGGAACAGCGGGGTGAGCACCAACATGCCCACGCGGATGCCGAGGTTCTCGGAGATCCATCCGATGAAGGGCAGCACGAGCAGACCGGGGATGACCCACAGCGATGCCACCGAGAACCCCGTGGCTCGGACCCGGGCAGGAATGGCCAGCGACAGCGATACCAGGATGCTCGGCCCGACGATGGCGAGCGCTGCCGTGATGACACAGTTGATGGCCACCGCCACGGCGATATTGGGCGCCAGCGCGAACAGCACCGACAGCGCCGACGTGAACGCCGCGATCTTCGCCCCGAACTGGTTGACGCCGCGCATGTTGCCCGCATACCGACGGGTGACGACACGTGTGCCGACGATGAGCCCCACCAGCGCGAAGGGCTCGGCGATCGCCGCGGCGACACCGCGGCCGCGCTCGTCGAGGCCGAACTCCTGCTCGTACAGCAGCGCCGCGAGGGTGGTGAACCCGATGAGCGACGTGGCGAGGAACGGCAGGCTCCACCACAGCCGCTTCAGGCTCTCGACCTTGTGCACCGTGCGCCA
>JBEICS010000122.1:0-6383 GCA_040383925.1 Acidimicrobiaceae bacterium
GAGGAGGCGATGGAGGTGATCAAGCTCGCCTGGTACAACGAGCGCTTCTCGTACCGCGGCAAGCACTTCACCTTCCCGTCCGACGACATCCCCGACCGCGGCTCCATGGTGAATGACCTCACCCTCATCCCCAAGCCGCGCCGTGTGGTCGACGTCTACCAGCCGGTCACGTCGCCCGAGACCATCGAGTACGTGCCCCGCGCCGGCCACAAGGCCGTCTACTGGCTGCAGAACGCCGAGAGCCAGAAGCAGAAGTGGGACCGCTACGCGGAGATCCGCGAGGAGATGGGCGACCCGGTGGCCCCCGGCGAGGACCGCTGCCTGGTGCTGAACCTGCACGTCGGCCGTACCCGTGAGGCGGCCATGCGCCGCGGCCGCCCCGGCCAGGACGAGTTCAACAAGTTCCTGTCGCCCTACGGCCGCTTCAGCAGCTATCGCAACCCCGACGGCTCGAAGGTCGCGTTCGACCACTGCCCCACGGTGGAAGAGAGCAACGAGCAGAAGATCCAGATCGTCGGGTCCATCGACGATGCCGTCGACGCCATCGGCTACTGGCGCGACCTGCTCGACCTCAAGCACATCTGCTTCTTCCTCGACTTCCCCGGCATCGGCCGCGAAGAGATGATCGAGCAGATGCACCTCGTCACCGAAGAGGTGTTCCCCCGTCTCGGCGAGCCCATCGAACGGCGCCCGCTCACCGGCCGGATGATGACCGGCCAGATGACGACCGGCCGGACCGTCTGACCTCCCGATGATCCATACGCCACCGGCTGAGCAGTGGATCGCGCTGCCAGCCTTCGCCGAACCCCACGCCCATCTCGACAAAGCGTTCCTCGCCGAAGTGGTCGACAATCCCACCGGCGACCTGCTCGGCGCCATCCGGGCGATGGAGGCGAACCGTCACCTCGTCACCCTCGCCGACACCATCGAACGGGCCGAACGGGCGGCACGACTGCTGCTGGCCAACGGCACCACCGCAATCCGCACCCACGCCGACATGACGATGGAGAACGGCCTGAAGTCGGTCGAGGCCCTCATCACCGTGCGCGACCGCCTGCGCGGCGAGGTCGACATCCAGGTGGCCGTGCTCTGCGGGTGGCCCTCCACCGGTGTGCGCGGCGCCGACCACCGCGCCCTGCTGCGCGAGGCCATCGCCATGGGCGTCGACCTGGTGGGCGGCTGCCCACATCTGGAAGACGACGCGCACGAGGCCAACGAGAACTTCTTGGCCATCGCCGCCGAGGCCGGCTTGCCGGTCGACCTGCACACCGACGAGACGCTCGACCCCACCATGCTCGCCCTCGACGACCTGGCCCGCCGCGTGGTCGCCTCCGGTTTCCCACACCGGGTGACCGCCAGCCACTGCTGTTCGCTCGGCATGCAACCCGTCGACGTGCAGCGGGCCGTGGCCGAACGGGTGGCCGAAGCCGGCATCGGCGTGGTGGTGCTGCCGCACACCAACCTGTACCTCCAGGGACGCGACCACCAGGCAGCCATGCCCCGTGGGCTCACGGCCGTGAAGGCCCTGCGCGAGGCCGGCGTGGTGGTGGCCGCCGGCGCCGACAACCTGCAGGACCCGTTCAACCCGGTGGGGCGCGGCGACCCTCTCGAGACCGCGTCGCTGATGATGATGGCAGCCCATCTACTGCCCGGTGAGGCGCTGGCCAGCGTGTCGACCGACGCCCGCACGGTGATGGGCCTGGCCCCCAGCGACGATCTCGTGCATGTACGGGCGGCTACGGTTCGAGAAGCCATTGCGTTCGGCCCACCCGCACGCGAGGTCCAGCGTCAGGATGCAATCCGGCACCCTGACGGAGACGTAACATCCACGACACACAGAGGCAATGCTGCGCCCCGGCAACACCTCTATGGTCAGGGGGAGTGATGACATCCACAGACGTTGCGCAGCCACCTCAGGGTGCGCGCCCGGCCGGGGGCGCCCCGGCACTGCGCTTCAAGAATCTCAACATGGTGTTCCCCGACGGCACCCATGCCGTCGACAACGTCAGCTTCGATGTGCGCCCCGGCGAGTTCGTCACGGTCGTCGGCCCGTCCGGTTGCGGCAAGAGCACCCTGCTGCGCATCGCCTCGGGCCTACAGCAGCACACCAGCGGCACCTGCGACGTCGACCGCTCCAGCATCGGCTACGTCTTCCAGGACGCCACGCTGCTGCCGTGGCGCACGGTGCAGCGCAACGTCGAGTTGAACGCCGAGCTGCAGGGCATGGACAAGGCCACCCGCCTCGCCAAGACGAAAGATGCCATCGAGCTCGTCAACCTCGTCGGCCACGAGAAGAAGTACCCCAAGCAACTGTCGGGCGGCATGAAGATGCGCTGCTCGCTGGCCCGCTCGCTGGTGCTGCAGCCGAAGGTGTTCCTGTTCGACGAACCGTTCGGCGCGCTCGACGAGATCACCCGTGAACGCCTGAACGACGAACTGCTGCGGCTGTTCCAGCACGAACAATTCGCAGGGCTGTTCATCACCCACAGCATCCAAGAGGCGGTGTTCCTGTCCACCCGGGTCATCGTCATGTCGGCCCGCCCGGGCCGCATCATCGGCGACTACCAGGTGCCGTTCGACTTCCCCCGCCAGCACGACCTGCGCTACGAGCCCGCCTTCGCCGAACTGTGCGGCCGCATCAGCAACGATCTGAAGGACGCGCACGCATGACCGCGCTCGACGACATGCGCGAAGCAGGCGCGGCGCTCGGCAACACGGTGCAGGCGCTCGACAACGATCCCGGCGCCCCGCCCGCCAGCAGCGAACCGAAGTACGAGTTCTGGAAGAACGCGGTCCCGCCGCTCATCACGTTCGTCGCCTTCATCGGCGTCTGGTACCTCTACAGCTGGCTGAAGTTCGACAACCCCGCCCAGCGCCGCAACGCGTTGCCCTACCCGCACATCGTCATCACCGAAGGCTTCATGCCGTGGTGGGACGACAAGAACGGCTTCCGCCCCATCCTCGGCTACATGTGGCCCACGCTGCAGATCACGCTCATGGGCCTCGCCATCTCCATCGTGTTCGGCGTGTTCTTCGCCGTGGTGATGAACCTCTCGAAGAATCTCGAGCGAGCGTTCTTCCCCTACGCGGTGGTGCTGCAGACGGTGCCCATCTTGGCCATCACTCCCCTGCTCACCCAGTTGTTCGGCGAAGAGCGTGGCGTGCGCCTGGTGGTCACCGTGCTCATCGCCATCTTCCCCATCATCACCAACACCCTGTTCGGTCTGCAGTCGACCGACCCGCTGCACCACGATCTGTTCACCCTCAACAAGGTGAGCCGTATCGAACGGCTGCGCAAACTCGAGTTGCCGAGTGCCCTGCCCGCCCTGATGACCGGCGTACGCATCGCCGCAGGTGGCGCCGTCATCGGCTCCATCGTCGCCGACTTCTTCTTCGTGAAGGGCGACAAGGGCATCGGCTACTACATCCGCACGCGCCAGCAGAAGGCGTCGGAGCGGCCGGAGATGTTCGCCGGCACCATCATGGCCACGCTGTTCGGCGTGATCATGTTCCTGATCGTCGGTTGGGTCACCAACCGCGCGATCCGCAACTGGCACGAGTCAGCCAAAAAGAAGTCCTGAACTCGGTCCAACACCACACCACACCATCAAGGGGGAGTTACACACATGAAGGCAAAGAAGACTGTGGCGGCGATGTCGCTGCTCACCTTCGGTCTCGTCGCCGTCGCCTGTGGCGACGACGACGAAGCCGCCACCACCACCGCTGCTCCGGCCGAGGCCGTCTGCCCGGAGAAGCTCACCATCCAGACCGACTGGTTCCCCGAGCTCGAGCACGGCGGCACCTACCAGCTCATCGGTCCCAACGGCACCGCCGACAAGGCCACCGTGTCGTACTCGGGTCCGGTCCAGTCGCAGTACGCCGTGGGCGGTCTCAAGGAACTCACCATCAACACCATCAAGTTCGACAAGGCCAACGCCTCGATCCTGCTCGACGGTGAGGCCGACATGGCCTACATCACCCTCGGCGACGTGATCAAGGATTCGAAGGCCGTGCCGATGGTGGTCGTGGCCAAGACCCTCGACAAGGATCCGCAGATGGTGATGTGGGATCCGACCCAGAACGACATCCAGAAGCCGGAAGACATCTTGGGCACCGGCGCCTCGGTGCTGCACTTCCCGGGCACCGGCTACATCGACTACATGATCGGCAAGGGCTACATGACCGCCGACCAGAGCAACCCCAGCTACGACGGCTCCGACGCCAAGTGGGTTGCCGAGGGTGGTTCGATCTTCCAGCAGGGCTTCGCCACCAACGAGGTCTACAAGTACGAGAACGACATCGCCTGGAAGGACGGCAAGCCCGCCGACGTCAGCTTCTACACCGTGGCCGACATGGGCTTCGACAACTACCCGGCCGTCATCACGATGATGAAGGACAAGGTCACCGAGCTCGACGCCTGCCTCACCCTGCTCGTCCCGAAGATGCAGCAGGCCTGGGTCGACTTCTTCAACGACCCGAAGCCGATCACCGACGCGATGATCAAGATCAACGAGGCCCACGACGGCTTCTGGACCCTCAGCGAGGGCCTGAACGAGGCCGGCATCAAGCTGATCGAAGAGAAGCAGATGGCCGGCAACAGCCCCGACGGCACCTACTGCAGCATCGACCTCGAGCGTGCAGGCACGCTCTACGGTCAGCTGAAGGAGATCTTCGATGCCCAGGGTGTCGAGATCACCGACGACGTCACCAGCGTCTTCACCAACAAGTACTGCGCAGGCGCCCCGGGTCGCTGATCCGGTTCGTCACCAGCGTGAACTGAACGTGGCGCGGGGGTCGGCTTCGGCCGGCCCCCTCGTCGCGTCCCAGGGTCGGCTTCGGCCGGCCCCCTCGTCGCGTCACAGGGTCAGGACACGTAGGCGCAGAGGTCGAACAGGTTGCCGTCGAGGTCGACGAAGTTGGCGATCGACCCGTAGAGCTCGACCCGCGGCGGCCGCGTCTCGGTGGCACCGAGCGCCAGGATGCGATCGCATTCGGCGGCGAACTCACCGGGCTCGCACGCCAGGTCGAGGTGCACCGTGCCCGGTCGGTGCTCGCCACGTTGGATGCCGATGCGGCGCACACCGTCGGCCGACGACAGCACGATCCACCGGTCGCCGTCTTCGCGCTCGGTCTCGGTGAGGCCGAGCACTGCGGACCAGAACACCGCTAGCCGATCGGTGCGCGGACTGTCGAGGGTGATGAGATCGAAGCGGGTGGTCACCGTGCCACGCCCGCCAGCTCGACGATCATCTGCAGCAGCACATCGGCACCCGCCTGCAGATCCGCCGCGTGTGTGAGCTCGGCCAGGTTGTGCGAGAGTCCGTTCACACTCGGCACGAAGATCATCGACGTCGGGCACACCCGGGCCAGCATCTGCGCATCGTGCCCGGCACCCGACGGCATGCGCATCGTCGAGTGACCGAGGGCCTGCGCATGACGCTCGACCCGGTCGATCATCGCTGCGTCGAAGTCGACCGGCTCGAAGCGGGCCAGGGTACGGCGAGCGATGGAGACGCCTTCGGCGACAGCCAACTCGTCGCACAGCGCAGCGAAGCGCGCCTCGGCCTGCTGCAGCAGGATCTCGTCGGTGTTGCGCAGGTCGACCGTCATCGTCACACGCGAGGGCACGACGTTCACCAGATTGGGGGTGAACTCGCAGCGCCCCACGGTGGCCACCTGGGTGCCGCCCATCTCGCGGGCGATGCGGCGCACCCCGGCGTTGATCTCAGCGGCCACGTAGCCCGGGTCGCGGCGCAGCCGCATCGGTGTGGTGCCGGCGTGCGCCGACTGGCCGGTGACGGTGAGCTCGGTCCACGAGATGCCCTGCACGCCCGTGACCACACCGATGGTGACGCCCTCGTCCTCCAGCACCGGCCCCTGCTCGATGTGCAGTTCGACGAACGCGTGGGGCGACGCAGCCGCCGGACACGGCACCGGACCTGCATAGCCGATGCGGGTCAACTCGTCGCCCAGCCGGGCACCGTCGTCGGCGGCCCGCACGTCGAGCGCTTCCTCCACCGCCATGCCTCCGACATAGACGAGGCTGCCCAGCATGTCGGGCTGGAAGCGCGCCCCCTCCTCGTCGGTGAAGAACGCCACGGCCACCGGGCGTTCGGTGACGATGCCGTGGGTGGCCAGCGTCTCGATCACCTCCAGGCCCGCCAGCACACCGAGGTTGCCGTCGAAGCGACCACCCGTGCGCACCGTGTCGATGTGCGAGCCGGTCATCACCGGCGACGCCGACGGGTCGCTCCCCGGCCACACCCCCACCACGTTGCCGATGACGTCGACCGACACCGCCAGGCCGAGGTCGCGCATCCACCCCACCACCAGGTCGCGACCGTCGCGGTCGGCGTCGGTGAGCGCCAGACGGGCGCACCCCC
>JBEICS010000123.1:0-6378 GCA_040383925.1 Acidimicrobiaceae bacterium
CGCCACGGCACAACCCAGTACGGCCAGCACCGCCACGGTCTCGTTGCGCACCAGGGCACCCAGGGCCAACGACACCACCGGGATGATGTAGGTGGTGACCGAGGCGCGGGTGCTGCCCAGCCGACCGGCGTTCGTGGCGGCGAGGACGTAGGCGAACGAGGTGCCGAGTACGCCGAGGGCGACGATGGCGAGGAACGGGCCCCAGGCGAACTCGACCTCGTCGAGGTGGACCAGGCCGAGGGGCACGGTGAGGACCAGTGCCACGGCCTGCGCGCGCCACAGCACCGGCAGGGCGCCGTGTCGCTGCTGGAGCGGCACGGCGATGTTCAACGCCAGGCCGTAGCACATCAGCGCCGAGATGATCTGGGCCACACCGAGCGCGCTCGACTGGCCCTCGCCCAGGGTGGGCAGGGCGATCAGCACCACACCGAGGCTGCCCACGAACAGGCCGAGCATCTGCCGTCGCGGTGGCAGGCGGCGGGCGATGACCGACGCCACGGCAGCTACGAACAGCGGTGTGGCGCCGTTCAACATGCCCGTGACGCTCGACGACACGTGCTGCTCGGCGTACGGGAACATCGTCAGCGGGTACGCCATCCACACCACGCCGAGCAGGGCGATCTTCGGCCAGTCGCTGCGCGGGATGGACCGGCGCGACGCCGGGAACATGGCCAGAACCATGAAGCCGACGGCCACGCGCATGGGGGTGATCAGCGCCGCAGGGAAGGCCTCGAGCCCCTCGGCGATGAAGTAGAACGACGTGCCCCAGAGCAGGCCGGGCAGACACAGCAGCGCCCAGTCGCGAGGGCGCATCGTGGGGCCGTCGGTCACGTCGCCGAGGTCCGGTGCACGCTGGCCGTGGTGGCCATCAGTCCGAGGCCGATGAACACGGTGCCGGCCACGTAGCGCTGCACGAACGGCAGTGCCCGGCCACGCAACAACACGGTGCGCAGGCTGCTGGCCAGCAGCGAGTAGGTGCTGTCGGTGATGCAGCCGATGAGTACGAACACCAGGCCGAGCACCAGTGCCTGGAGGCCGGCGCTGCCCTTGTCGGGATCGATGAACTGTGGCAGGAACGACAGGAAGAACAGCGCCACCTTCGGGTTCAGCACATTCACGACGATGCCCTGGCTGAACGACTTGCCGGGCGAGGTGGTGGCCCGGTCGGCATCCATCGGATCGGGCTTGCGCAGCAGGGTGCGCACGCCGACGGCGATGAGGTACAGGGCACCCAGCCACTTCACCGCGTTGAACGCAGTGGCGGAGGTGGCCAGCACCGCCGACAGGCCGGCCGCCGCAGCGATGGCGTGCATGAGGTTGCCGAGTTCCAGGCCGGCAACAGCAGCGAGGCCCACGGTGCGCCCGTCGCTGACGCTGCGGTTCAGGATGTACAGCACTGCCGGCCCGGGGATGATGAGCAGGAGGAACGACGCGCCGGCGAAGGCGAGGATCGTCGAGGCGTCGGGCACGAATGGCGACCCTACTGTCCGGGCCTGTGGCGGCCCGGTGCTTTTCAGACGCCGATGTCGACGGGCTCGGCCGTCGGGCCGTGCTGATGCAGGTGGTCGAGCAAGCGGCCGAGTTCGGAAGGGGCGAACATGAGGTGGTCGGCGGCAAGGATGTCGTCGATGCGCCACCAGCGCAGTTCGAACACGTACTCGGCGTTCAGTTGCTCCCAGTCGAGCGCCGGACGCGGTTCGAAGCGGTCGTCGACGGCGACGAGGTGGATCTGCTCGCGTTGGCCGTCGTACAGGCCGTTGATGAACGGGATGAGGTGCAGCCGGTTCCACAGGTGTGGCCCGATCGGTGGGTCATGCAGGCCCACCTCCTCGGCGAGTTCGCGCCGCAGGGCCTCGACTGCCGACTCGCCTGGCTCGATACCGCCGCCCGGCAGCGCCCACCGACTGGCCTGAGGGAACTCGAAGCGCACCAGCAGCACATGCCGGTCGGGGGCCAGCACCACGGCACGAGCCGCCTCGCGGATGCGCAGGGTGCCGGTCATCGAGGCGTGCTGCGGGTCAGTCGAACGACGCGGTGGCGATGCGCTGGGCGTTGTACACCGGTGCCGAGGCGTCGACGCGGTACTTCTTCACATCGGCGCCCGTGATGCCGTGCTCGCCGAACATCGTGCGCATGTTGATGTAGTTCGGGTGCAGGAAGTGGGCTTCGAGCGTGGCGGCGTCGGCCCAGAGTTCGTACACCGAGATGTGGCCCGGCTCGCAGGGGTCGGCGCTGAACACGTAGGCCAGGCAGCCCGGCTCGTCGGTGCGGGTGGCCTGCTGCAGCGGCATCGAGGCCTCGAGGCAACCGGCGCGACGCTCGGGCGCGATGGTGATGGTGCCGGCGATGATGATCATGGTGTCCCCCTTGCCGCGGCAGCGGCCGACGTCATTCGTCCGGGCGTTCGTTCAGCCCGTCGTTGAACGAACGGTACATCTCGTAGATCGCCTTGCACTTGTCGCACAGCGGTAGTTGCTTCGGATCGCGTGAGGGCACCCACACATGGCCGCACAGCGCTTCGAGGGGAGTGCCGTAGATGCGGGCCTCGAGCACCTTGGCGGTGGCGTTCTCGCCCGGCTTGGTCTTCACGATGTGGGCCATCGTGGGCTCGCCCGTCTCGGGAACGTGCTCGGTCTGTTCCGTGATCGTGGGCTTGGGCATCGTGGCGATCTCGGTCACGCCGAACAGTCAACCACTTCGGCGCTCTACACTCGCAGCGATGCCGCTGTACGAGTACCGATGCCGCACCTGCGACGACACCTTCGAGATGCGTCGCGCGATGAGCGAGTCGAACGAACCCGCCCCCTGCCCGTCGGGTCACACCGATTCGGTACGCCTGTTGTCGGTGTTCGCCAGCGTCGGCGGCACGGCCGGCTCGGGCTCTGCCGCGTCGGCTGCACCCCAGGGTGGCGGCTGCGGCTCGGCCTGCGGCTGTCGCCACTGACGCACGACTCGGCCCCGCTGGGTCGAGCCTGGCGGCCCCCGCCGACAACTACTGGGGCTCGATGCGGTGCAGATCGGCCAGTTCGGCACTGAGGTTCGCGCGGGCGCGTCGTTCTCGGGCCGCCTGCATGCTGGCGGTGCGGTAGATGGCCGGCCGGTCGAGGAAGCTGCGCAGCACCGCGGCGCGCCCGGTCCGCCAGCCGTCGTCGTCGACGTGCGCGTACTCGACCCGCACCCCGGTGACGTACGCCCGGTAGTCGGCCGGTTCCGCCCCGAGAATGGCGAGGTCGGCGTCGAGGAGGATGTCGGCCCCCAGATCGGTGTCGCCGGCAGGGTCGTGGCCGGCGGTGAGTTCGATGAGCGCCGCGACCCGTTCCACCCGGGCCGCCTCCCAACCGCAGTCGGCCAGCACCCGGCGGGCGAGCACGGCACTGTCGTGCTCGTTGGTGGGTGAACGCGGGTCGTAGACGGCGTCGTGGAACAGGGCCGCCGCTCGCACCGCATCGAGGTCGACAGGGGTGCTGTCGGCCGCGAGGTCGTCGATGTGCCGGAGCACCCACATCACATGGGTGGCCGTGTGATAGCGCCGATGCGGCTGGCGGTGGCGGGCGAGCAGTTCGTCGAGTGCGGCGTCGCCCGCCCGGCCGGTATTGACACCGACCAGCCGCCGCCACACGCGGCCCAGTTCCACCTCGGGTGCGGTCACGAGGCCAGCGTAGGTGCCGGACACGACGGCCGACAGGCCGACCTGTGACGATGGGCGTGTGGCGGTGCTGATCGACGAACCGATGTGGCATCACCGCGGGCGGCGGTGGTCGCACGTGGTGAGCGATGTGAGCCTCGAAGAACTGCACGAGTTCGCCGAGCGGGTGGGCATGCCCCGTCGTGCGTTCCACGGCGACCACTACGACGCGCCCGAGGAGTACTACGACGACTGCGTGGCGGCTGGAGCCGTGCCGACGCCGAGCCGCGAGTTGTTGCGCCGACTGCGGGCAGCGGGCCTGCGCCTGAGCCCGGCAGCTCGCCGCAACGGCCTCGACGCCTGAGGCCCCGCTCACCATCGCTCGGGATCGCCCGCCAGCAGGCGTGGGCACGTGGCACCGTGCCGGCCGACCACGAACCACTCGAGCAGATCGACCCCGTTCATGCGGGCGAGCCCGTCGGCGAGCTGCCAGCGATCGGCGTCGCCGTCGACCAGCCAGCCGTCGGGCCGGATGCTGGCCACCACCAATCCGTACGCACCCTCGTCGGAGGAGGGCGGTGCCGCCTGGCTGAGCAGTTCGACCATGCGGCACACCGCGTCGTGGTCGTGTTCGGGCACGTCGCCCACCACCACGATGGCCCCGCCGCGGTTGTGCGGGTCGAGCAGGAAGCCGATGAGTTCGGACACCATGGGCGTCTGCATGGCGAGGTGGACGACCGACAACGCATCGGACGCGTTGTCGATGGGGTCGAGATAGGCCCGGGGTACGTGGGGCGATGCGGACACGGTGGGCTGCGACATGGCGACCTCCGAGGGTGCAGCGCACGGCTGGCCCAAGGGGGCGTGCAGTGCGGGGACAGGTTCGGGGGAAGTGGCGCCGACCCTACGGCAGGGGTGTGGCAGGGCTGCGGTGCCTACCATGGGCCCCATGGCCAAGCATCCGGGTGTCACCATCTACCACAACCCGAATTGAAACTCGTCGAGCAATGCCGTGCGCATTGCCGAAGAACTCGGCGTCGACGCCGAGGTCGTGCTCTACCTGAAGACCCCGCCCGACGCCGACACGCTGCGGTCGATCATCGCCAAACTCGACGACCCGGTCACCGATCTCGTCCGGCGCGACAGCATGTGGACCAAGCTGGGCCTCACCGAGGCCGACGCTGCCACCGCTGATCAGGTGGTGGCGCTGCTGGTGAAGCACAAGCAGTTGCTCCAGCGGCCCGTGGTGGTGACCGCGAAGAAGGCCATCATCGGCCGACCGAAGGAACGCGTTCGCGAGCTGCTGGGCGGCTGACGGCCCGGACAGGGCGGGTCAGTTCGGCATCCAGTTGCCGTGGAACCCGGCGGGCACCCGCTGGGGCAGGTGCACCCGGGCCACCGGGCCGGCGGCCAGGTCGCGGGCGTCGATGATGCAGAGGTCGGTGCGCAGTTCGGCCAGGTCGGTGGCGTACACCATCAGCCAGCCGTCGGTCTCGGCGCTGCCCTCGGGGTCGGCGGCGAACACGGCCTCGCCGATGGCGGTGCCCTCACCGAACGGCAGCAGCACCTCTGCGCCGGTGTGCAGGTCGTAGCGGACGATGCCGTTGAACGTGAGCGACATCGGGCCGTCGAGGGTGGCCGACGCGTAGCCGTAGCGGTGCGGCAGGCCGAGCAGATCGTCGTGCAGGCGGGGGAAGTCGCTGCGCAGGTCGTGCACCATCTCCTCGCGGCAGGTGCCGGCGACGAGGTCGATGGTCCACTTCGCCAGGCCGATGCCCGGGTGCGAGGCGGCAGCCGCCATGGCATCGCTGCGGGCCTCGAAGTCGAGGTCGATGCTGGGCATGCGGCAGCCGTAGGCCACGATCGTGTCGCCGTCGTCCCAGGCATTCAGGAAGTGGAAGACGAAGCACGGGTCGATGTCGAACCAGCGCACCTGGTCGCCGGTGCCGTGGCGGGGGATCACCCCGATGCGTGCGCCGTGCTGGGGCTGCCACATCGACTCGCCGCTCATCGTGGCAGCGATGACCGCCGGCAGGTCGAAGAACAGCGAGTGGTGCCGCGTGGTGAGGAAGTCGTGCATCATCACGCCACGGGGGAGGTCGATCTCGGCCGAGTGGGTGAGGGCACCGGTGCGATCGGCGACGTGGTAGCGCAGGAACGGAGGCCCGGCGACGGGGTCGTAGCCGAAGAACATCAGCTCGCCGGTCTCGGGGCACCACTTCGGGTGCGCCGTCATGGCCCCGGTGAGCTTGCCGCCGAAGTCGTGCAGGCCCACGGTGTCGAGTTCGCGGGTGATCTCGCACGGCCAGCCGCCCTCCCACAGACCGAGGTACTTGCCGGCGTGGGTGACGATGTTGGTGTTGGCGGCGTTCTTGAACACGCCGCACTCCTCGAGCAGTTCGGCAGGCGGGAACTGGAAGTTGAGGATGCCGCCGAACAGCGAATGGCCTGCCGTCCGCTCGTGCGCCAGACCGGGTGTCTCGACCCAGCGGTTCTTGTAGCGAGCCGTGCCGCCGTCGAGGTACACGGCATGCACCATGCCGTCGCCGTCGAACCAGTGGTAGCGGCCGGACGGATCGAACTGCGGGTTGGCCCCGTTGCGCATGTACACACCGCTCAACTGCGGCGGGATCTGGCCGGTCACCTGCAGATCGTGGGCGTCGACCTCGCGGTGCACCGGTGCGTAGAGGCCGGTGAGGAACGGGCTGGTCTCGGGCTGGTCGTCGAGCGCGGTCATGACCAGAGGCTAAACG
>JBEICS010000124.1:0-6328 GCA_040383925.1 Acidimicrobiaceae bacterium
AGCCTCACGACGAGCCCGCAACAGTGCGACCACACCCGGCGCCAGATGATGCACCCCATGCGCACCCACCGTCTTCGGGTCACCCAACACCGTGCCCACCCCATCCACATACACCGCCGCCCGACGAACCACCGCCACCCGTGCATCGAGATCGACATCAGCCCACGCCAACCCCAACACCTCACTCACCCGCCACCCCTGCACGAACAACAACGCCACCGCCGCACCCAACCGGTCACCCGACGCCGCAGCGATCAACCGGCGAGCCTCATCAGGCGTCAACGCCCGCGTCGCAGCCGGCTGACTCTTCGGAGGTTTCACCGCATCCGTCACATTCCCCGACACCAACCCGTACCCGACCGCGACCGCCAACACCTGCCGCAACGTCAACCGCGTGTCTTTCACCGTCCGCGCCGCCAACCCATCACGCTGCAACCCCGCCAACCACACCTGCACCTGCTCAGGCCGCAACTCGCGAACCGGAACCTCACCCAACCCGGCCCGCACACGCGCCACCCGATCCGCATACTTCGCCAACGAACTCGGCCGCACCTGCCCCGCCGCCACATTCGCCAACCACCACTGCGCCAACACCCCCACCGTCACCGACCGATCAAAACGCGACGGGGTCTGGTTCACCACCTCGTCCAGCGCCGCAGCACGTTTCGCCAACACCGCCTCACGCGTCTTCGCGCTCACCGTACGCAACTTCCCCGACCCATCCCGGAACGTCGCCGTCCACCGCCCATCACGACGCGGATACAACGAACCCTCACCATTCGCGGCCTTCCCGTGCACACTGAACGACCCGTCGCCAGCCACACTCCGCTTCCCCGACGGACGCCTCGCCATCACCCCAAACTACCCGTTTGGCAGTAACCGCGGCAGTAACGCCCCACAAACACCGGTGAACACCCACGAACCCCGGCACCCTATTCACCCAGGTCAGAGGCTATTTCCAGTTTCTCTGACCTGGACGAAGAACTCCACGAGCGGAACGGGAGGGATTCGAACCCCCGGGCCTTGTGAGCCGGCCGCTTTCAAGGCGGCTGCATTTGTCCGCTCTGCCACCGTTCCGCCCGACACGCTACCGGGCGAAGTGCGTCAGGAACCGAGGGCGGCCTTCACCATGGCGGCGATGGCGGAACCGTCGGCGGTGGCACCGGCCCGGGCACGTACAGCGCTGATGACACGGCCCATCGCCTTCATCCCGGTGGCACCATCGGCGGCGGCAGCGGCGATCTCCTCGGCGACAATGGCCTGCAACTCGTCGGCGCTGAGGGCCGCTGGCAGATAGGCCTCGAGCACGGCGGCCTCGGCCCGTTCGCGCTCGACCCGCTCGGGGCGGCCCGCGACACCGAACGCATCGGCCGCCTCGTGGTGCTTGCGCACCTCCACCGCCAGCACGGCCAGCACGGCGTCGTCGCTGAGCACCGCCACCTCGGCACCGGCGGTCTCGGCAACGGCCAGCGCCGACAGGGCCTGGCGCAACGCGCTGAGGGCCACCTCGTCGCGCGCCTTCATCGCCGCAGTCAACGCCTGCTGCATCTGCTCTTTCACGCTCATCGCATGCCTCTTTCGAGATGGTTCAGTCGGTGATCTGGCCGCGCAGATCGGTGATCCAGTCGTCGGCCTCGCGCCAGCGCGCATCGGCGTGCTCGCGCGCCTCGTGCGCGTGCTCGCCCGCCGCCGGGTACGAGCCGAGGAACTTCACCCGACCCTGCTTGCTGTGCAGCGATCGCATCGCATCGGCCAGCAGTTCGTCGGCCACATGACCATCGGCGTAGATGATGAAGCAGTAGTCGCCGAGGCCGCCGCCCTTGGTGGGCCGCGACTGCAGGTTCGACAGGTTGATGCGGCGAGCGGCGAACTCTTGGAGGATGGAGATGAGGCTGCCCGGCTCGTCGGCGCGCTGGTAGACAACCAGGCCGGTGCGGTCGTGGCCGGTGGGCGCGGGGATACCGGTACGCCCGACGAGGACGAACCGGGTCTGGTTGCCGGGATGGTCGGCGATGTCGGCGGCGATCACTTCGAGGCCGAACACCCGGGCCGCAGCGCGCGGTGCGACCGCGGCCACACCGGCCCCCATCTCGGCCACCAGGCGGGCACCGTCGGCGGTGGAGTTGGTGGCACGCACCTCGGCCGAGCCGACGTGCTCGCGCAGGTAGGCGTGGCACTGCGCGGTGGCCACCGGGATGGACAGCACCACCTTCACGTCGTCGAGCGTGGTGCCCGACTGGGCCAGCAGGCAGTGCTCGATGTCGAGCACCACCTCGCGCTGGATGAGCAGCGAGTGGTTGAACACCAACTCGTCCTGGGTGAGGTTCACCATGCCCTCGATCGAGTTCTCGATGGCGACGAAGCCGTACGCAACCTCACCGGACTCGACGGCGTCGAGCACATCGGGCATGGTGCGGTAGGGCACCAGGTCGCCCACGGCGAGATCGGCCTGCGACATGAGGGCCTGTTCGGTGAAGGTGCCGAACGGGCCGAGGAAGCCGATGCGGGTGCCGGGTGCGATCACGGGCCCAGGCTAGGGCGGCGGCCCGGTTTGCTGGCAGCATGTTTCCATGGACGAGGCTCACCTGCGCCGGTTGATCGACGAGATCAAGGACGGCACCACCTCGCCCGATGCCGCCGTGGCCGAGTTGCGGCGACTGCCGTTCGCCGATGTGGGCGACGCGCTGGTCGACCACCACCGCCATCTGCGCCAGGGCGTACCCGAAGCGATCTACGGCCCGGGCAAGTCGCCCGAGCAGTGCGTACGGATCGTCGGCGAACTGCTTGCCCACGGCGACGGCCCGGTGCTGCTCACCCGAGTCACCACCGAGCAGCGCGACGCAGTGTTGGCCGCCCACCCCGGCGGAGAGGTCGTCGCGGGCTGCGCAGTGTGGCGCCTGCCCGAACCGCACCGCACCGAACGAGTGCTCGTGGTGGGCGCGGGCACAGCCGACGTGCCGGTGCTCGACGAAGCGGTGCTCACGCTGCGCGCATACGGCTTCCACCCCGACCGCCTCACCGATGTGGGAGTGGCCGGCCTGCACCGCCTGCTGGCACACGTCGACCGCATCACCTCGGCCCAGGCCGTGGTGGTGGTGGCCGGCATGGAGGGGGCACTGGCCAGCGTGGTGGGCGGACTCACCGCCGTGCCCGTGGTGGCCGTGCCCACCAGCGTGGGCTACGGCGCCGGCCTCGACGGGGTCACCGCGCTGCTGGCGATGCACGCATCGTGCGCCAGTGGGGTGACGGTGGTGGGCATCGACAACGGGTTCGGTGCTGCAGTGGCTATCGCCCGCATGATGTCGGTACCGCGATGACCCGAACCGCATGGTTCCACTGCTTCGCCGGCACGGCGGGCGACATGACGATGGGCGCCCTCGTGCATGCAGGTGCCGACCCGGTGGCCGTGATGGACATCGTCGGCCGCCTCGGTGTCGACGGGTATGCGCTCACGTTCGAGCCGGTGCTGCGCTGCGGCATCGCGGCCACCCACGCCGTGGTGGTCACCGACGCCTTCGGTCACGAGACACCGCGTGACCCGATCGAGGGCGACCCCATCGAGGGCGACCACGACCATGATCACGGGCACGGCCATGATCACGGGCACGGCCATGATCACGGGCACGGCCACGACCACGCCCACAGCGCGTTCGATCCGGCCGAGCACGGGCACCGCCCATACCGCGCCATCCGCGACCTCATCGCCACCTCCGATCTGCCGCCACGCGTGCGCGACCGGGCTCTGCGCACCTTCCGCGCCCTGGCCGAGGCCGAGGCGCGGATGCACCGGATGGACCCCGACGACGTCGAGTTCCACGAGGTGGGTGCGCTCGACGCGATCGTCGACGTGGTGGGCGCGTGCGCCGCGCTGGAGGTGCTGGGCATCGAGCACATCGTGTGCAGCCCCATCACCGTCGGGCAGGGCCAGGTGCGCGCCCTGCACGGCACGCTGCCCAACCCAGCACCCGCCGCCACCGAACTGCTGGCGATGTACGAAGCGCCCAGCCGCGGCATCGACGACCGCCGCGAACTGGCCACACCCACCGGCGTGGCGCTGATGGTGGCCCTGGCCGACGAGTTCGGCCCGCTGCCGGCCATGGCTGTGCAGACGGTGGGCTACGGCGCCGGCACCCGCGACATCGAGGGTCGCCCCAACGTGGTGCAGGTGGTGATCGGCGAGCGGCGCGACGACCCGGCCGGCCCCGGCCAGCCCGTGCTGGTGCTGGAGTGCAACGTCGACGACGTCACCGGCGAGGTGCTCGCCCACACCATCAGCAGGCTGCTCGAGGCCGGCGCCCACGACGCCTGGGCCACGCCGATCGTGATGAAGAAGGGCCGCCCGGCGCACACCGTGCACGCCCTGTGTGACCCGGCCCGCGCCGAGGCCGTCCGCACGGTGATGGTGGCCGAGACCGGCACCCTCGGGGTGCGCGGCAGCCTCATGCAGCGCTGGCCACAACAGCGCGCCGAGGGTGTGGTGGAGGTGGGCGGTCAGCCCATCCGCGTGAAGCGCAGCGCGCTCCGGGTGAAGGTGGAACACGACGACGCAGCAGCTGCTGCGGTGGTGCTGGGCCTGCCACTGCGCACGGTGCTCGACCTGGCGGTTCAGGCCGCCGAGGCGAGCGCGGCGTCGACCGACTCCTGAATCCCATCCAACCCGCGTTCGCCCGACCAACGGCTGAGTACCGTGCCGTCGGTGTCGAGGATGACGACGAACGGGAAGCCGCTCGCCCCGAACGCCACGACCGCCTCGTTCTCGGCACTGTCGGCCAACACCGGCCAGTCCCACTTCATCTCGTCGCGCATCCAGCTCGACGGCGGATAGTGGTCGCGTTCGGATGACACCGCAGTGGTGACCCCGACGACCTGCAACCCGTCGGGCACGTCGCCGCTCGCCTTCCACGCCATCAACTGCGGCGCCTCACGGTTGCAGTGCGGGCACCAGTGCGCCAGGAACACGAGCATCACCGGACCCTGCGAGGGGTCGACCACCACCGGATTGCCGTCGAAGTCGTAGCCCGACAGCCCCGGAGCCTTCACACCCACGGCCGGGTCGGCGCCCGACTCGGGCAGCGGCACCAGCGGCGCACCGGTGAGGGTGACGGGTTGCGACTCGGCCGGGGCGACGCCGCCACCACCGCCATCGCCGCCGCCGCCTGTGGAGGGCACCGTCGGGGGCACCGTCGTCGACGACGAGTCGTCATCGCCACCGCTGAACACCAACGCTGCGACCGCAGCCAGCACGACGACCGCGCCGAGACCGAGCCAGATCGACAACTGCTTGCGCGTGCGGTTGCTCGCGTCAGCCGGCGACGGCTGCTTCGGATTCTTGTTCGTCATGACGTGACTCCTGGGAGGGGATGGAGAGCAAGGCGAGGATGGCGGCAAAGCCGCACAGCGCCATGAAGGCGAGGCTGACGAAGCCGAACTCGCGGAAGTAGGGAACGCTGCACGGCACGCTGACCGCACACGAGTCGGACTCGAACTGCGGATTCCACTCGATGAAGTAGTGGTACGCGGAGACGAGCAGACCGATGGTGGCGAGCGGGACGGCGTACCAGCGCACACCGCGATCGCGCCGGATGGCACCCACCAGCAGAACGATCGCCAGCGGGTACATGAAGATGCGCTGGAACCAGCACAGCCGGCACGGCACCAGATCGCGCACCTCGCTGAAGTAGAGGCTGCCCAGCGTTGCCGTTGCTGCGACAGCGAACGCAAGCCACACCGCCACATCGCGCAGCGCACCGAGCGCCGGCCGCAGCGCAGGCACCAGGCGCATCACGACAACCGCGATCGCGCCTGCGCCCGCAACGAGCGAGAGCAGCGAGAAGAATCGAATCGCGGCCGCCGGTGACATCGTCTCCATTCTGACCGAGCCGAGTGCCGAACGGGTAGCGACCACTGGCACAATGCAGTCGTGACCGCAGTCATCGTCGAACAGGACTTCGTCCTCTCCCGCCTCGGCGGCTCGACCGGGAGTGCCGAGCCGCCGATGGTGCTGGTCGACGTGCGGTGGTACCTCGACGGGCGCGACGGCCGCGCCGCGTACGAGGCCGGCCATCTGCCCGGCGCGGTGTGGGTCGACCTCGATCGCGATCTGGCCGGGCACGGGCTGCCCACCACCGAGGGGCGCCACCCGCTGCCCACGCCCGACGCCTTCGCTGCCGCGATGGGCGCACTCGGTATCGGCGACGACACCCTCGTGGTGGCCTACGACGACACCGGCGGACTGACGGCAGGCAGGCTGGTGGTGATGCTGCGCATGCTCGGCCACGACGCAGCGATGCTGAACGGCGGCATGCGGACGTGGACCGGGCCGGTCGAA
>JBEICS010000125.1:0-6313 GCA_040383925.1 Acidimicrobiaceae bacterium
CGACATTGCCGAGGGCCTGCAGGAGGCAGCCGATCACGCGGTCCGTCTGCTCGACGGGCCGACCACCTCGCTGGTGTGGTGTCACCTTCCCCTTGCGTTGCCGCAACTCGCGCAGCTCACCGCGCCGGACGAGCCGTTCGGACGGGTGATGGTGCTGGCCGAGCGAGCAGCGGTCGCACCGGTGCGCAACGTCTCGGTGTTCGGCGGATTCGCCCTCGCCGATGTGCCCGACGGTGGGGTCAGCGTGTGCGTCACCGTCGACCGTGGCGGTGAGGCGCACGCCGAGGACGTGGTGCGGTCCCTCGCCACGGCGCTGCGGGACGAGCAACCCCACTACCGGCTGCGCGCCACACCGCTGGTCGACAGCGTCGCCATCGCCGCGGCTGCGTCGGCGGGCGAACGGGCCCCGGTCATCCTGGCCGACGTGGCCGACAACCCCGGCGGTGGGGCACCGGGCAACACCACGGCCGTGATGCGTGCTCTCCACGAGGCCGGGGTGCAGGGCGCGGTGATGGGTCTGCAGTGCGACCCGCAGGTGGTCGCGGCTGCCTGGCAGGCCGGCGCAGGCCGCACCCTGCGGGTGACGTTCAACGCCGGTTCCACGCGGCCGCTCGCCGAGCCGTTCACGGTCGACGCTCGGGTGGTGGCACTGGTCGACGCGTCGTTCGTGCCCACCCGTGGCGTGTACGCCGGGCAGCGCCGCCATCCGGGCCGCTCGTGTGCGCTCGACCTCGGGGGCATCGCCGTGGGTGTGTCCACCCGTGCCGTGCAGTGCGCCGACGACGACACGCTGCGGCACGTCGGCCTCGACCCCTCATCGGCCCGCGTGGTGGTGGTGAAGTCGCGGGGCCACTTCCGGGCCGGGTTCGACCATCTCTTCGACCCCGACCGCATCGTCGAGGTGGAGGCTCCCGGGGTGGCCACTCCGGCACTGCACCTGTTGGCGTGGCAGCATCTGCGGCGCCCCGTGTTCCCGCTCGATCACATCGACTCGTTCACACCCGTCGTCCGACGCTCTGCCGAAAGGCCGCTATGACCACCACCAGGCCAGCCCGCAAACGAGGCTCGCGTGCCGAGGTGCCCATCACCCGCGAAGCCATCGTCGACGCTGCCTTCCGCATGATCGACGAGCGGGGCAGCGAGGGCTTCAGCATGCGGTCGCTCGCCACCGAGCTGGGTGTCTACCCGGCCACGTTGTACTGGCACGTCGGCGACCGGGCCCGGGTGCTGGGCCTGGTCGAGCAGCGGTGGCTCGAGTCGATCGAACAGCCCGACGACAACATCGACTGGCGGGTGTGGATGCGCGAGTTGGGCAGGAGCTACCGCGCCAACGCGCAGCGCCACCCCAACGTCGCCCGCATCATCAGCATCGAGCGGGCCCGCAACACCGACGCGATGGTCATCCCCGACGCGGTACTCGGCCGGTTGGCGGGCCTGGGTCTCACCGGCGACATGCTGGTGCACACCTACAACGCCGTCGTCGGCGCGGTGCAGGGGTTCGTGGTGATGGAGTTGGCCCGCATCGCCGAGCCCGACGCCGACAGCGCTCGCGACACCGAGCAGGAACTGCGCAGCCTCGACCCTGAGCGGTTCCCCAACATCACGGCGAACTTCGATGTGGTCGCCGACCGGGTGCTGTCGGTGCGCTGGAGCGACGGTGCCCAGTCGCCGCTCGACGGGTCGTTCGAGCAATTGCTCACCATGCTGATCGGCGGCGTGGAGGCCCTCGTCTCACCACTACAGTGACGGCGTGCCGACCCACCCGGACGCCGTCGACGCCTCGTCGAGTGGGCTCGATCTGCTGGTGGCGATGGCCGATCACGCGCCGGCTGACGGGCCGCTCACTTCGTCGCGACTCGCTGCACTGACGGGGCGCGACCGCGGTCTCGTCGCCCGGGTGGTCGACGACCTGGTCGAACTCGGCCTCGTGGAGCGCGACCTGTCGGATCGCAGCCTCCACCTGGGCTGGGGGCTCTACACCGCAGTGGCACAGGTGGTGGAACGGCGCATCATCACCCGCGGTCAGCCTCTTCTCGACCAACTGGCGCTGGCCTGTGGCGAGAGCGCCTATCTCGTCAGGCGCCGTGGCGGTCAGTCGGTCACCCTTGCCGAGGCGATGCCGCACGTCTCGGTGCGGGGGGTGTCGTGGCTGGGTCGCAGCGTCCCGGTCACGCGCGGCGATGCCGGACCCGTGTTGGCGATGGATCTGTCGTCGGCCGAGCTGCGCGATGTGCTGGGCCCGGGGCCGCTGCCAGCGACGAGCGGGGCGCGGGCGCCCCGAACGCGTGAGGCGTTCGAACGCGAGATCGCAACCGCCCGTGCCAACGGTGTGTGCCTGCTCGTCGAACAGACCGAGGCGGGTGTGGCCTCAGTGGGTGCGCCGGTTCGCGACTTCCGCTCTCGCCTGGCTGGGGCGATCGTGGTGGTGGGACCGTCCGACCGTGTCGAGTCGAAGTCGGCGCCCATCATTGCGGCTGTCCGTGCGGCGGCGTCGCAGCTCAGCACCGACCTCGGGTGGCGGACATGACGGCGTACACGAACATCGGGCGACGCCTCGAGTTGGTGGCCGGTCTGCTCGACCACGAGGCCACGACCGGGCGCGGGATGGGGGTGGTGTCGGTCGCCGCTCGCGTCGAGCGCGAGAAGTCGCAGATCTCGCGCGGCCTTGCTGCTCTGGCGAATGAAGGTCTGGTCGGACGCGACAGCGACAGCCTCGAGTTCAGCGTCGGGCCGGCGCTGCTGGTGCTGGCAGCGCAGGCCGGCGAACCCGAACTGGTCCGCAGCGCGCTGCCTGTGCTCGAGCGCCTGGGCGCTGTCACCGGCGAACGAGTCGATCTCGCGGTGCTGCACGACCGACAGGTGCTCACGATCGAGAGCATCGCCTCGTCGAGCACGGTGCAGTCGGTGGGGTGGGTGGGGCGTCGCACGCCGGTGCACTGCACTGCTGCGGGCCGGGTGCTGTTGGCCGCGATGCCGACGTCGGAGGTGTCGGCGCTGGTGGGCCCGTCGCCGCTGCCGCCGAGTGGTCCGAACGGACCGCGCAGCCGGGCCGAGTTGATGCGTCGGATCGACACCGCACGCCGCGACGGGTGGGCGCTCGCCGACGGCGAACTCGACGGCGACGTGATGGCCATCGCCGCGCCCATCGTCGGTGCTGATGGTGGGGCCATCGCCGCCGTGATGGTCTCGGGTCCGACGTTCCGGATGCGCAGCACCGTCGACGCGGTCGTCCTCGCGGTCCGTCGCGCAGCGAACGATCTGTCGGCCCGACAAGATGGTGTTTGACAGCAACTGCTGTTGCTGGTGTAAAACACCTTCCGGAACATCGGGTCGTGGGGACTGGAGGTCGGAAATGCCCATCGCGTCGACACCCAAGGTGTGGATGAACGGCGAACTCGTCGACTGGGAGCGCGCCCAGGTGCACGTGCTCACCCACACCCTGCACTACGGCACCGGCGTGTTCGAGGGCATGCGCGCCTATCCCACCCCGAACGGCCCCGCCATCTTCCGGCTCACCGAGCACATCGAACGGCTGCACCGCTCGGCGCGCATTCTGATGATGCCGCTCGAATGGTCGGTCGCCGACCTGGTGCAGGCGTCGAAGGACACGGTGAACTCCACCGGACTCGATGCCTGCTACGTGCGGCCACTGGTGTACTACGGCTACGGCGAGATGGGGCTGAACACCCTGCCGTGCACCGTCGATGTGGCCATCGCCTGCTGGCCGTGGGCAGCGCTGCACGGCATGGAGGTGCTGCAGCGCGGCGTGCGGCTGAAGGTGTCGTCGTGGCGTCGGCACGACCACAACACGATGCCACCGGCCGCTAAGACCGTCGGCAACTACGTGAACTCGTCGCTGGCCCAGACCGAGGCCATCCGGGCGGGGTACGACGGCACCATCATTCTCAACCCGCAGGGTCTGGTCAGCGAGTGCGCCGGCGAGAACATCTTCGTGGTGCGCAACGGCACGGTGTACACGCCACCGCTGTCGGCGGGCGCGCTCGAAGGCCTCACCCAGGCGTCGGTGCGCACCATCCTGGCCGACCTCGGCATCCCACTCGTCGTGTCCGATCTGGCCCGCACCGACCTGTACATCGCCGACGAGATGTTCACCTGCGGCACCGCCGCCGAGGTGGGGTCGGTGCGTTCGGTCGACGACCGCGAGATCGCCTGCCCGGGGCCCATCACCACCGCCGTCGCCGAGGCGTACTCGCGTGCCACCCGGGGCGAAGACCCCCGGTATCTCCACTGGGTGGAGTCCTGCCGATGAGCGGGCGGTTGTCGCTGCCCGGCGAGTGGGTGCCCCACGAGCGCACCATCATGTTCTGGCCCTGCCGCGAGAGCATGTGGGGGTCGTTCTTCGCCGAGGTGCAGGACGAGAGCGCCCGCGTGGCCAACACCATCGCCGAGTTCGAGCCCGTCACCATGGTTGCCGCCGACGAGGCCGGCGCCGCGGTGGCCCGCCAGCGCCTGCACCCGGCCACCGACATCCGGGTCATCCCCATGGACGGCAGTTGGTCGCGCGACAACGGTCCCATCTTCGTCACCGACGGCGAGCGCATCGAGGCCCGCCACGTCGTGTTCAACTCGTACGGCGAGCGCCATGCCAAGCGCGACCGCGATGCCCGCGCCGGTGCCACCCTGGCCGAACAACTCGGCCACCGGGTCGAGAAGATCGACGTCGTGATGGAGGGCGGGGCCATCGCCACCAACGGGCGCGACACGCTGGTGGCCACCGAGCACTGCGTACTGAACCCCAACCGCAACTGGCACCTCGACAAAGAGACGGTCACCGAGCGTTTGCTGGCCGGCTTCGGGCTCGACCGCATGGTGTGGCTGCCCGGTGGGCCGCTGTTCGACCGCGGCCCCACCAACAGCGACGGGCACACCGACCTGATCCTGCAGTTCGTCGACGAGCAGCGCGCCCTGCTGATGGCCGCCTGCGGGCCCGACGACGAGAGTGCCGACATCTACGCCACCAACAAGGCCATCCTCGAAGCCGCCGGGTTCGACATCATCGACGTGCCCCTCCTGCCGGTCATCCGCCACGGCGACCTCACCGTGCGCGCGTCGTACCTGAACCTCTACCTGTGCAACGGCGCGGTGCTCATTCCGGTGCCCGAGGAGGATCCGGAACTCGACGCCGAGGCCGTGCGCATCATCGGTGGCGCCTTCCCCGACCGACAGGCCATCCCGTTGCGGATGCGTGCCCATCCGGTGCACGGTGGCGCCATCCACTGCATCACCCAACAGGTGCCGGCCGTCTCCGGCGGGGGAGTGTCATGAACCTCTTGCTCACCGACGCCCAGCACGCCGAGATGGCGCAGCGGCTGTATGCGGCCAAGCGCAGCGGGCTCGGCGTCGACCCGCCCAGCGAGTCGACCGAGTACACGATGGACGACGCCTACTGCGTGCGCCGCAAGTTCGTCGACCTGATGATCGCCGACGGGCGGCGGCCGAAGGGGCACAAGATCGGCTTCACGTCCGAGGCCATCCAGCGCCAGTACGGCATGACCGGCCCCGACTTCGGTCAGTTGCTCGACGACGTGTTCGTGCCCGTCGGTGAGCCCGTGCCCGCCAGCACGTTGTCGGATGCACGTGTGGAGGCTGAGATCGCCTTCGAGCTGTCTGCGCCGTTGCGTGGCCCCGGTGTCACCGTGGCCGATGTGCTCGCCGCCACCCGTGTGGTGCGCGCCGCCATCGAGGTGATCGACAGTCGTGTCGGCGCCATGCGTGCGAACGCGGTCGACTCGATCGCCGACAACGCAGGTGCCGGCCTCGTGGTGCTCGGCGAGGTCGAGATGTCACCCCTGGCGCTCGACCTCGCCGGCATCCCCATCCGCATGGAGGTCGACACCGAGGTGCAGGCGGGTGTGAGCGGCGACGTGATGGGCAACCCGGCCGCGGCCGTCGCCTGGCTCGCCAACACGCTCCACGCCATCGACGGCCTCGGCGGCCAACTCGAGGCGGGCGACATCGTCATGTCGGGCTCGGCCGTGCGCTCGGTGGCCGTGCGCGCCGGCTCGCGACTCGCGGCCACATTCGGACCGTTCGGAACCATCGAGGTGGAGTTCTCGTGAAAGATCAGTACCGCGTCGTCGTCATCGGCGGCGGCATCGTCGGCGTCAGCGTGCTCTACCACCTCGCCCGCGCGGGGTGGACCGACATTGCGCTCATCGAGCGCTCCGAGCTCACCGCCGGCTCCACCTGGCACGCGGCTGCGGGCTTCCACGCCATCAACGACGACCCGAACATCGCCGCGTTGCAGGAATACGGCATCCGTCTGTACGAGGAGGTCGAGGCCGAGAGCGGC
>JBEICS010000126.1:0-6310 GCA_040383925.1 Acidimicrobiaceae bacterium
CGTGCGGTCGACCATCGATCTCGGCCACAACCTGGGGCTGCGGGTCGCCGCCGAGGGCGTGGAGGACGAGGCGACACGCGAACGGCTGCGCGAACTGGGCTGCGACCTCGCCCAGGGCTTCGGCATCTCGCGGCCGCTGCCACTCAGCCGCTTCGTCGCCTGGCTCACCACCAGCGGGCACCAGGTGGCGCGGGCCGGCATCGAAGGGGCCTGGCGTCCGACGTCGAGCCCGCTCGACGTCTGAACCGGCGCACGGAGCCTCACATCGAGCGTTCCGCTGCGCCCGGACGGGCAGTCGTGTCAGGTGTCTGTCAAGACACCAGCGGGAGGTGGCGGGCCACCCACCGACAGTGGACGGTGTCTCTCGTGGATCTCGGTGTCGAGAGATGGAGATGACCGTGCGCATGGGACAGTCGAACACCAAAGGTCGGATCTGGCGCACGGCGGTGCTCGCCGTCGTCGCCTCGACCGCGGCGTTGCTGCCGGTCGCCAGCGCGTCGGCCGGGGCCGGCCGCGCACCGCAGAGTTCGGGCGACGGGGTGGCGCTCACCGACGGATCGCTCTACAACGTGGTCGACCAGATCGGCGCGCGTGCGCTGTGGGCCCAGGGATTCACGGGCAAGGGCGTGAACGTCGCCGTCATCGACACCGGCGTCGCCCCGGTCGACGCCTTGTCGGGCGCCGACAAAGTGGTGGCGATGGTCGACCTCTCGGCGGAGGCCGGTGTGCCCGAGGCCGAGTTCCGCGACACCTATGGTCACGGCACCCACATGGCCGGCATCATCGCCGGCCGCGACCCAGGTGCCGATCCGAAGACGGCTGCGCAGCACCCCGAGTGGTTCCTCGGTGTGGCGCCGGACGCCGGCATCGTCTCGGTGAAGGTGGGCGACAACAGCGGGGCAGTGGACGTGACGCAGGTGATCGCTGGTGTCGACTGGGTCGTCGAGAACGCTGCGGCGCTGAACATCCGGGTGATCAACCTGTCGTACGGCAGCGGTTCGACGCTGGGTTACCAGACCGACCCGCTGGCGTTTGCCGTCGAGCGGGCCTGGAAGGCGGGAATCGTCGTGGTCTCCTCGGTGGGCAACGACGGCAAGGTGGGCAAGGCGGTCGACATGCCGGCCGCCGACCCGTATGTCATCGCCGTGGCAGGCGCCGAGGTGAAGAACAAGAAGTACGCGGTGCCGACCTGGTCGTCGACCGGCAGGACCCGCAACCCCGACGTCGCTGCACCGGGTGCCTCGATCGTCTCGCTGCGCGCTCCCGGCAGTCGGATCGACGTCGAACACCCCGAGGGCTACGTGAACGAGTATCTGTTCAAGGGCAGTGGTTCGTCGCAGGCAGCGGCCGTCACCTCGGGCGCCGTGGCCCTGCTGCTGAGCGCCCGGCCGACGCTGACCCCCGACCAGGTGAAGGCGCTGTTGATGAGCACCGCCAACGGAAAGATCATCGTGCCCACGAACCCGGCTCGTTCGGGGAAGGGTCTGCTGCAGATCGACAAGGCAAAGGCCGCTCCCACTCCGAAGACCAAGCAGACCTGGCCCGCCTCGACCGGCACCGGCTCGCTCGACGCAGCACGCGGCGGCGCCACCGTGATGGTGAACGGCGTGGCGCAGCGAGGCGAGATCACCGCCCTCGGCGCTGTGTGGAACGGGGCCCGCTGGACCGGTGCGCGCTGGACCGGAGGCACCTGGGACGGCGCCCGCTGGACGGGAGGCAGCTGGCTCGGTACTCGCTGGACCGGGGCACGTTGGACCGGGGCTCGTTGGACGGGTGCCAGTTGGAGCGGGGTGCGCTGGACCGGTGCCCGCTGGACCGGTAGTTCGTGGACCAGTAGTTCGTGGACCGGGGCTCGTTGGACCGGTGCTCGCTGGACCGACGCCTCGTGGGACGGGGCGCGGTGGAGCAACGCCAGCTGGACCTGACCTGCTGCCCTGACCCGCCGTCTTGATTCGTCAGCGTGGAGTGACCCCCGGCCTACGCCGGGGGTCACTCCGTTTCGCCGCTCAAGTCGTGGTCACAGATGCCGATGAGAGATTGGTCGACGAGGGGAGGTGAAGGGACATGAACGAGTTCAGCACGGCTCGGCCGCGGGTGGTCGCTGATCTCGGCCGTCAACGTATGCCACGAGTGGACCCGAAGTCGATCACGATCGTCGCGCTCGGAGTGCTCTGGGCATCGGTGGGCCTCGGCATCGGCTGGGCCGTCGCCTGGGATGCGCCTGCATTGTCGGCATCGCGCTGGTGGACAGCGGTCGTGATCGGGGTGTTCTTCCTCATCGGCGAACGGCTGATGCTGCACGTGGAGTACCGCCGCGAGGCGCTCACCGTCACCCTCACCGAGGTGCCTACTGCACTGGCCCTCGTGTTCCTCGACCTCCCGACGGCGCTCGCAGTTCGCGTGGGCATCAGCGCACTGCTGTTCATCGTGGTGCAGCGCCAGCAGGCGGTGAAGGCCTTCTACAACCTCGGTCTCCAGATGTGCAGTCTCGGGGTCGGCTTCGCCATCTTCCATGCCGCGGTCGATGGTCAGCGCTGGACCGAGGAGCGGTTCCTCTGGCTCTTCGTCGCCGTGAGTGTTGTCACGGTGATCGATTCGCTGCTCGTCATCGTCGCCATCTCGGTGATGGAGGGCCACTTCCTCAGCAAGTTGAGCGACGAGCTCCGCGGCGGCACCCCGCGCGTCCTGCTCAGCGCCGTCACCGGGACGATCGCGGCCGCACTGGCGCTGGCATGGCCGCTCGTGGCGTTCACGCTGCTCCTCCCCATCCTGGGCGTGTGGAGCCTGCTGCGCACGAATGCTCGCACAGCGCAGCGTCTGCGCGATCTCGAGCAACTGCAGGAACTGAACGCATCGCTGGGCGAGTCGTTGCACCGCAGCGAGATCGCCGCGGTCGCGGTGGGCCAGATCAAGCGACTGCTGCGCGCCGAGCGAGTGGCCGTGGTGCTGTTCGACATGGGCGACCTCGGGTCGCACATCGCCTCGAGCGGTGACTTGATGAACGATCTGCCCCAGACGGGCGATGAGATCCGTTGGCTGCCGTACATCGAGGGACCCGCCGCACTCGTCGAACCCGCTGAACTTGCGGCATCGGGCATCGCCATCGCTTCGTTGCCGGGCAACGTCCTGGTCGCCCCCATTCGTGACGGTTCGCACGCCGTCGGGTTGCTGGTGGTCGCCGATCGGACCGGAGCCGCCGAAGCCTTCGACGAGAGCGATCTGCTGCGCGTCGAAGCCATCGTCGACCGGGTGGGCCTGGCGCTGCGCAACGCGATGTTGCTGGAGCGGATCGAGTACGAGGCGTGGCACGACGCCCTCACCGACCTCCCGAACCGCACGATGTTCGAACGTCGGCTCGACGAGGCGCTCGACGGAGGCGACCCGTCCGGCCGTGTCGGCATGCTGATGCTCGGCGTCGACCGGTTCGGAGAGGTGAACTCCACACTCGGCCATCAGGTGGGCGACCGTGTGCTGGTGGAGTTGGTGGCGCGCATCCGGGCGACGGTTGCGCCAGGCACCCTGCTCGCCCGGCTCGCCGGCGACGAATTCGGCATCCTGCTGATCGACACCGACGAAAAGGGGCTGATGGAGACGGCCCGCCGCGTGCTCGGTGCCGCCGAGCGGCGGCTCAGCATCGGCGACTTCGAGGTCGTCGTCACCCTCAGCGTCGGCGCGGCGCTGTGCCCCGACGCCACTTCCAACGCTGCGCTGATGCTGCGTCGTTCCGACATGGCGATGCATCTGGCGAAGGCCAACCACTCCGGTGCTGAGCTCTACCGGGGTGAGCTCGACCAGCGCACACCGGACCGGTTGTCGATGCTGGGTGATCTGAAGCTCGCCCTCGAGCACGGGAACCTCGACGTGCACTTCCAGCCGAAGGTCGACCTGAGCACCGGTCGCATCGTCGGCGCCGAGGCACTGGTGCGCTGGAACCATCCGCAGCGCGGGTTCGTGCCTCCCATCGAGTTCGTGCAGCTGGCCGAGAACACCGGCCTCATCACCTCGCTCACCGACCAGGTGCTGCGCAAGAGCATCTCCACCATCCGGCTGCTGAACGATCTGGGCTTCCACCTCGATGTCTCGCTGAACCTGTCGACCATCGACCTGCTCGACGATCTGCTCGCCGGCCGCGTGGAGCGCATCCTCGCCGACAACGGTGTGCCGCCCGATCAACTGACGCTCGAGATCACCGAGACGGCCCTGTTGTCCGACAGCGCCCGCACGCTGCAGACCGCCGAGGCGTTGCGACGCCTGGGCGCCCACCTGTCGATCGACGACTTCGGGACCGGCTACTCGTCGTTCAGCTACCTCCGCGTGCTGCCCGTGTCGGAACTGAAGGTCGACCGCAGTTTCGTGACGAATCTGTTGGAGGACGAACGCGACGAAGTGATCGTGCGCTCCACGATCGACCTCGGCCACAACCTCGGCCTGCGCGTGGTGGCCGAGGGTGTCGAGGACATGGCCACGCTCGATCGCCTGCGCTTGCTCGGGTGCGACCTGGTGCAGGGCTACGGCATCGCCAAGCCGATGCCGTTCGATCGGTTCCTCGTGTTCCTGAACTCGGGCGGCTACGAACCGAACCGGCTCATGTCGCAGCCCGGTCCGGCGACGGCATTCGCCCCGCGCATCATCTCGGCGTCCTGACGACGCTCGCGGGTGCTGCCCGTCAGCGCAAATGCAGAACCACCGCAGTGCCGAGGTGTCACGATGGGGGAGTGGCGACCATCCTCCTGCTGCACGGCCCGAACCTGAACCTGCTCGGCCAGCGCGAACCTCACATCTACGGCTCGGCGACGCTCGACGACTACGTCGCCGCAGCGACGACTGCAGCGGCCGGCCACGGCCTCGAGCTCGAGGCGTACCAGTCGAATCATGAGGGCGACCTCGTCGACCGCATCCACGCAGCGCGCGGCCGCTGCGCCGCCATCATCGTGAACCCCGGCGCGTTCACGCACTACGCGTGGAGCATCCACGATGCGCTGGCTGCCTTCGACGGCCCGATCATCGAGGTGCACATCTCGAACCCGAACGCCCGCGAACCCTGGCGGCACACCAGCGTGGTGGCCCCGGTCGCAACCGGCTCGATCGTCGGCCTCGGCATGCTCGGCTACGAGCTGGCCATCGCCGCCGTTGCCCGCCGGCTCGCCCCATGACGCCGATCGACTGTTCGGGACGGGCCGGTGCGGTGCGGTCGCTCGTCGCCGGGCATGCGGGCTCGCCGGAGGGGTTGCTCGTCACCGATCTCACCAACATCCGCTGGCTCACCGGCTTCACGGGGTCGAGCGGATGGGTGGTGGTGCTTCCCGACGAGATGGTCCTGGTCACCGATGGCCGCTACGGGGCCCAGGCCGAACGCCAACTGGCCGCCTCCGGGGCGACGGCGACGGTTGCCATCGGCACGTCTGCTGCCGAGATGCAGCGGCTGCTCGCGGCAGCGGTGCACGACGTCGCCCACCTCGGGTTCGAGTCGGCGCACCTCACCCACCAGCAGTTCGTCCGCTTCGGCGAGGCCCTGGCGCCCGGACTGGTGCCCACCGTCGGTCTGGTCGAACGCGGCCGGCGCCGCAAGGACCCGGCCGAGGTGGAGCGCATCCAGGCCGCCTGCGCCATCGCCGACGCAGCACTCGCGCAGGTGGCGCCTCGATTGGGCGACGGACTCACCGAGGTCGACGTGCGCAACGCGCTCGAGACCGCGATGCGCGACCTCGGCGCAGCCGGGCCCAGTTACGAGACCATCGTCGCCACCGGCCCGGTGAACGCACCCATGCCGCATCACCGACCGACGGCCACAGCAATCGAACCCGGGCACACCGTCATCATCGACGTGGGGGCGTTGCTCGACGGCTACCACAGCGACATGACCCGCACGTTCGTGGTGGGCGAGCCGACCGCCCTGCAGCGAGAGGTGTACGACGTGGTGCTCGCCGCGCAGTGCGCCGGTGTGGCTGCGGTGCGGCCCGGTGTCACCAGTGCGGCCCTCGATGCGGTGTGCCGCGGCATCCTCACGGAAGCCGGGTTCGGTCCGGCGTTCAGCCACGGAACCGGCCATGGTGTGGGCCTGCTCATCCACGAAGACCCCTTCATCAACGCTGCCGGGGGCTGGGAATTGCAGGTCGGAGACGTGGTGACCGTGGAGCCGGGGGTCTATCGTGGTGACTTCGGCGGCGTTCGTGTGGAAGACCTGGTCGAGGTCACCCCTGACGGCTGCCGAGTTCTCACCCAGTCTCCCAAGGACTCACCATGCCTGCCATCAGCACCAACGATCTGAAGAACGGGATCACCCTCGAACTCGACAACGGCCTGTTCAACG
>JBEICS010000127.1:0-6261 GCA_040383925.1 Acidimicrobiaceae bacterium
CTCAACGGACGACTGGCGGCACGATGACCACCACCTCGCCCTCCCCCACCGCGTACGACAGCGAGCAGGCCCCGGGCGGCACGCTCGTGCGCTCGTCGTGGGTGCTGGCCGTGCGCGGCCTGCGCTCCATCCGACGGTTGCCGTCGGCGTTCATCCCCTCGCTGGTGATGCCCATCTTCCAGGCCGTCGCGTTCAGCGGCACGTTCTACGCCATCACGAAGGTGCCCGGCTTCCCCACCGACAAGGCCATCAACTGGTTCCTGCCCCTCGGTTGCCTGATGGGTGCCGGGTTCGCCGGCGTGGGCCTCGGCTTCAGCACCGTGCGCGATCTCGAGACCGGCTTCTACGACCGACTGCGCATGGCCCCCTCGCCGGGCTTCACGCAGATCCTCGGGCCGCTCATCCTCTGCTGGGTGCGGGTACTCATCGTCGTCGGCACGGTGCTTGGCGTGGGCCTGCTCTTGGGCGCCCGCCCCGTCGACTGGGTACTCGGCGTCCTGGCCCTACTCGTCGCGTGCCTCGGCGTAGCGACGATCTCAGCAGGTTGGGGCCTGGGCCTGGCGTTCGTCTTCCGCGACATGCGCGGCGCGGCGCTCATGCAACTCACGTTGTTCAACGCGCTGTTCCTCACCGACGCCCAGTCGCCGCTGTCGCTGATGACGGGCTGGCTGTACACCGTGGCCCGCTACAACCCGTTCACCTACATCCTGCGTCTCGGCCGCCAGGGCTTCCTACAGGGCGTCAGTTGGCACGACACGTGGGGAGGGTTGCTGGCCATCGTGGTGCTCAGCGCGCTCACCCTCACCTTCGCCGCCCGCAAGCAGCGCTCGCTCGACGGCTGAACCTGCGGTCAGCCCTCACCGAGGGCGATACCCTCGCCGCCATCGACGCCACCGACTCGCCTGCCGCTGCGCCGAACGCGCCACTTCCGCACGCCTGGCGCGAGGTGGCGACGCTGTTCACCCGGCTCGGGTTCACGGCGTTCGGCGGGCCGGCCGCACACATCGCGATGATGCGCGACGAGGTGGTCACGCGCCGGCAGTGGGTCGACGACCAGACCTTCATCGACCTGGTGGGCGCCACCAACCTGGTGCCGGGCCCGAACTCCACCGAACTGGCGGTGCACCTCGGCCTGCGGCGCGCCGGATGGCGCGGCTTCGTGGCTGCGGCGTGCGGGTTCATCCTGCCCGCGGTGGCAATCGTGCTGGTGCTCGCTGTGCTGTACGACCGGTACGGCACCACCCCCACAGCACTCGACCTGTCGTACGGCATCGTGCCCGTCATCGTCGCTGTGGTGGCCCACGCATGTGTCGGCCTCGCCCGCACGGCGGTGAAGGACATCGTGCTCGGTGTCGTCACGGTCGGTGCTGCCGCCGCCTGGCTGGCCGGCGTGAACGAACTGGTGCTGCTGGGCGCGGCTGCCGTGGTGGGTGCGCTGTGGCGCAACCGGGGCGCTCTGCGCCCGGCCCGACGTCTGCACCTGTGGTTCATCGCCCCGTTCGGCCTGGCTACCGCCACCGCCACCGACCCCTCACTGGGGCGCCTGGCGTGGGTGTTCGTGAAGGTGGGTGCCGTGCTGTACGGCAGCGGGTACGTGTTGGTGTCGTTCCTCGAGGGCGACCTCGTCGACCGACTCGGCTGGCTCACCGAGCGGCAACTGCTCGACGCAGTGGCCATCGGCCAGTTCACCCCCGGGCCGGTGTTCACCACCGCCACGTTCGTGGGCTATCAGGTCGCGGGCCTGCCCGGCGCGCTTGTGGCGACGGTCGCCATCTTCGCCCCGGCCCTGGTGTTCGTGGCGCTGCTGGCCCGCATCGTGCCGCTCATCCGCCGTTCGGCCTGGGCGGGTGGTGCGCTCGATGGCGTGAACGCTGCGTCGCTCGGCATGATGGCCGCGGTGGTGGTGCGATTGGCCGGGTCGGCGCTGGTCGATCCGCTCACCGTCGTCGTGGCGGTGGCGGCTCTGGTGCTGCTGCTGACGGTGCGCCCCAACTCGGCCTGGTTGGTGGCCGGCGGCGCCACCGTGGGCCTGCTCCACGGCACCCTCACCTGATGGCCCGGTGATGGCGCCGGCACCGACCGCGATGGGTACAGTGGCAGCAATGTCGATCGTCACCGAACCGGCCGTCGTTCCCGTCGAACGCCCACCCGCCGATCGGTTCATGCGCGCTTTGCTGCGGGTCGACCGCGTCGAGAACGCCACCGCCGCCGATGCGCGCAAGGCGCTGCAGACCTCGGTGATGGTGTCGGCGGTGCGCTGCATCCTCACCTACATCGTGCTGCCGTTCGTGCTGCCGTTCCTCGGCCTCGCCGCCGGTGTGGGCCCCCTCATCGGCGCTGTCATCGGCATCATCGCCGCGGTGTGCATCGTGTCGAGCATGCGCCGCTTCTGGCGGGTCGACCACCGGGCGCGCTGGGGCTACACCGCATTCGGCGCCGTGATGCTGGTGTTCCTGCTGGCCATGTCCGTTCGCGACATCATCCGGGCCTTCTGACCCGACCGCAGCCCGAGCCGACACGGGTATACCGTCCCGGCATGGCCACCTACTCGCTGCCCGATCTCTCCTACGATCCCGCCGATCTCGAGCCACATCTGTCGGCCCGGGTGATCGAATTGCACCACGACAAGCACCACGCCGCGTACGTGGCGGGCGCCAACACCGCGCTCGAGCAACTCGACCAGGCACGCGCCGACCAGCGCTGGGGCGACCTCGTCGGCCTCGAACGCGCCCTGGCGTTCCATGTGGGTGGGCACGTGCTGCACTCGATCTACTGGACCAACCTGCACCCCGACGGCGGCGGCGAACCGGGTGGTGCGCTGCGACGCGAGATCGACGAGGCCTTCGACGGGTTCACCTCGTTCCGTGCCCTGTTCAGCCACACCGCCACGACGGTGCAGGGCAGCGGCTGGGCGGTGCTCGCCTGGGAACCCATCGCGCAACGACTCGTCGTGCAGCAACTGCTCACCCATCAGGACAACCACCTGCTCGGCGCCGTGCCGCTGCTCGCCGTCGATGTATGGGAGCACGCCTACTACCTGCAGTACGCCAACCAGCGCGCCGACTACGTGCATGCCATCTGGAACGTCGTCAACTGGACCGATGTGGCCGCCCGCCTCGAGCGCGCCCGCCAGACCGTCTTGGTCTAGTCCCTGTTGGTCGAGGCCCTGTTGGTCGAGGCCCTGTTGGTCGAGACTGGGGCGCAGGTGGCGCAGCGGCCCACCAGGTCGAGCCGGTGGAAGGCCAGGGTGAAGGCAGCTGCGTCGGCGGCACGGTGCAGGGCGTCGTCGAGCAGCCGTTCGGTGCCGTCGGGCAAGGTGAAGTCGCTCACCCGACCGCACTCGCTGCACACCAGGTGATGGTGATGGTGCTCGGTGAGGTCTTCGGCCAACTCGTAGTGCGCGTGTTCGTCGCCGGTGGTGATGCGGCTGACCAGGCGGGCCTGCTCGAGCACCGCCAGATTGCGGTACACCGAGCTCTGTGCCAGGCCCGGCCGACGCTGCAGGATCATCGGGATGGTGAGCGGTTCGCCGGCGTCGGCCAGGGCATGCAGCAGGTCGCGCCGCCCTGTGGTGTAGCGCTGCCCGTCGTCGCGCAGGCGCTGGAGGGCCATGTCGTCGATCTCCACCGGGCACGATGCTACCGAGCCCACCCCGACCATCGCCGGGCACGTGACCGTCCATGTGCGAGCGGGGTCGAAAATGGTGCATGATGGGGCGCGCCAACTTGGGGGCACACCGAACCACCCACTCACAAGGGGACATTCATGAAGATCCGCGTCACCGTCAACGGCACGGCGCACGACAGCGATGTCGAACCGCGCACGTTGCTCGTCCACTACGTCCGCGAGGTCCTCGGCCTCACCGGCACCAACATCGGCTGCGACACGTCGTCGTGCGGCGCGTGCAGCCTGCACCTGAACGGTGAGGCCGTGAAGAGCTGCACCGTGCTGGCCGTCCAGGCCGACGGCGCCGAGGTCACCACCATCGAAGGCATGGCGTCGGCCGACGGCACGATGCACCCGATGCAGCAGGCCTTCATGGAGAACCACGCCCTGCAGTGCGGGTACTGCACGCCCGGCATGGTGATGGCGGCCTCGAGCCTGCTGAAGGAGAACCCCAACCCCACCGAGGAAGAAGTGCGCCTCGGCCTGGAAGGCAACCTCTGCCGGTGCACCGGCTACCACAACATCGTCAAGGCCGTCCTCGCCTGCGCAGGCGAGTGACGACACTCGGGAAGGGGACCCGATCATGACCATCATCGACGATCGCCCGGGTGCCGTGTTGGGGACACGGCGGCTGCGCAAGGAAGACCCCGCGCTGCTCACCGGCGAAGCGAAGTACACCAACGACTTGAACATCCCCGGGGCGCTGCACCTCGCTCTGGTGCGCAGCCCCTACGCCCACGCCCGCATCCTCAGCGTCGACCTCAGCGCCGCGCTGGCCATGCCGGGGGTGGTCGCTGCCTACAGCGGCGCCGACCTGATGAGCCTGTGGGCTGCGCCCATGCCCAGCGCCTGGCCGGTCACGGCCGACATGAAGAACCCGGCCCACTACCCCGTCGCCGTCGGCAAGGTCACGTACATGGGCGACGGCGTCGCCTGCGTACTGGCCACCAGCGAGGCTGCGGCCCGCGACGCGGTCGAGGCCGTCATCGTCGAGTACGAGGCACTGCCCGCGATCATCGACGTCGACGACGCGTTGAGCGACCGGGTGATCATCCACGAGGGTGAGGGCACCAACCGCAGTTACACGTGGGACCTCAAGGTGGAAGGCACCGAGGGCCAGGTCGACGCGGCCTTCGCCAGCGCGGCCTACACCGTGAGCGAGCACTACGTGCAGCAGCGGCTCATCCCGATGGCGATGGAGCCCCGTGCGGTGGCCGCCGTGCCGCAGCCCTTCGGCGGCGACATGACGCTGTACAGCGCCACGCAGATCCCGCACATCTTGAAGGTGATGACGGCGCTGACGCTCGGTATCCCCGAGCACCAGATGCGCGTGGTCGCACCCGCGGTGGGCGGCGGCTTCGGTGCCAAACTCGACGTCTACGCCGAGGAGTTGCTGTGTGTGGCCCTGGCCCGCAAGCACAAGGCACCGGTGCGCTGGAACGAAGAGCGTGGCGAGAACACCCAGGCCAGCATCCACGGCCGGGCCCAGAAGCAGCACATCGAGCTCGCGGCCGACGCCGACGGCAAGCTCACCGCGGTGCGGGTGCGCCTGCTGGCCGACATGGGTGGCTACCTGCAACTCATCACCCCGGGTATCCCGCTGCTCGGAGCGTTCCTGTACGCCGGCGTCTACGACCTGCCCGCTGCCTACGACTTCAGCTGCACGGGCGTCTTCACCACGATGACCCCCACCGACGCCTACCGCGGTGCGGGCCGGCCCGAGGCCACCTACGCCATCGAACGTGCCATGGATGCCCTCGCGGCGAAGATGGGCGTCGACCCGATGGAGCTGCGTCGCCGCAACTACATCCGCAAGGACCAGTTCCCGTACACGGCGTTCACCGGTCTGGTGTACGACAGCGGCGACCACGAAGCTGCGGCCGACATGGCAGCCGGCCTGGCCGACTACGCCGGCAAGCGGGCCCGCCAAGCCACGCAGAACGTGCCGGGTGCCACCAAGCGGCTCGGTATCGGTGTGTGCAGTTACTTCGAGATGTGCGGCCTCGCCCCGTCGCGGGTGCTCGCCTCGCTGAACTACGGCGCGGGTGGCTGGGAGGCCGCCACGGTGCGCATCCTGCCCACCAACAAGGTGCAGGTGGTCACCGGCACCGCACCGCACGGCCAGGGGCACGAGACCTCGTGGAGCATGATCGTCGCCGACAAGTTGGGCATCAGCCCCGACGACGTCGACGTGCTGCACAGCGACACGGCCATCGCGCCGTTGGGCCTCGACACCTACGGCTCGCGGTCGCTGCCCGTCGGCGGTGTGGCCATCGCGATGGCCTGCGACAAGGTCATCGACAAGGCCAAGAAGATCGCCGCCCATCAGTTGGAGGCCAACGAGGACGACCTCGAGTTCGCCGGTGGCACCTTCACGGTGAAGGGGTCGCCCGACAAGGCGATGCCGCTCGCTGCCATCGCCTTCGAGGCCTTCACCGCCCACAACCTGCCCGATGGCCTCGAGCCCAACCTCGAGGCCCAGGTCACCTACGACCCGCCGAACTTCTCGTGGCCGTTCGGCACGCACATCTGCACCGTCGAGGTCGACACCGAGACCGGTCAGGTCGAGGTGCTGCAGTACGTCGCCGTCGACGA
>JBEICS010000128.1:0-6252 GCA_040383925.1 Acidimicrobiaceae bacterium
CAGTTCGGCGCACAGTTCGGCGGCGATCTCAACACCGATCCGCGTGGCCTCGGCCGCATCGTCACCCGCCTTGCCCACTCGTTCGGCAAGCCACCGCGGCACCTCGGCACCCGACAGGTGCGCCATCCGCGACACCTGGGCGAGGTTGGTGACCGGCATGATGCCGGGGATCACCGGCTTGTCGACTCCCAGGCCGTGGAGGTCGTCGTCGAGGCCGAGGTAGTGGTCGACGTCGAAGAAGAACTGGGTGATGGCAAAGTCGGCGCGAGCCAACTTGGCAGCCAGATGACGGCGGTCGCTGGCCCGGTCGGGCGAACGCGGATGCATCTCGGGATGCGCGGCGACACCGATCGAGAATCCGCCGTGCGCCCGCACATCGTCGACCAGTTCGCTCGACCACCGATAGTCGCTCGTGCCGGCCGTCCCGTCGGCGGGCAGGTCGCCGCCCAGGGCGAGGATGTTCTCGATGCCCTCGGCGCGGTAGTCGACGAGGATGTCGTGGATGTCGGCGCGGGTGTGCCCCTGGCAGGTGAGATGGGCCATCGGGGTGATGGAGGTCTGGCGCTGTACCCACGACACCAGATCGGCGGTACGCGCCCGGGTGCTGCCCCCGGCGCCGTAGGTGACGCTGACGAAGTGCGGGCCCAGCGGTTCGAGTTCGGCGATGGTACGCCCGAGGCTCAGCCAGCCGGCCTCGTTCTTCGGTGGGAAGAACTCGAGCGAGTAGGTGGGCCCGGCGGCCAGCAGGTCGGCGATACGTGCCATCGGGGAACCGTACGAACGACCGGCCCCCTCCGGCATGCGCCGAACGGCCCACTGCCGCAGGCATTCGACCTGCCGCGGCTCAGTGGCGGAAGTGGCGTTCGCCGGTGAACACCATGGCGATGCCGTGCTCGTCGGCCGCCTCGATCACCTCGGCGTCGCGCACACTGCCACCCGGCTGGATGACGGCGCGCACCCCCGCCTCGGCAGCCACGTCGAGGCCGTCGCGGAACGGGAAGAACGCGTCGCTCGCGCACACCCCGCCCACCGCCCGTCGACCCGCTCGCTCGGCGGCGAGACGAGCGCTGTCGAGGCGGTTCTGCTGGCCTGCGCCGATGCCCACGGCCCGGCCGTCGCTCACGTACACGATGGCGTTGCTGCTGACCGCGGCGCACACCTGCCACGCCACGGCGAGGTCGTGCCACTGCCGCTCGGTGGGCTGGGCCTGGGTGACCACCCGCCAGTGCGCGCGGTCGAGGTCGACCGTGTCGGCCTGCTGCACCAGCAGGCCACCGTCGATGCCGCGCAGATCGAACGGCGCCCCGTACGGCGCCGGGCCCGACAGCACGCGCACGTTGGGTTTGGCGGCGAACACCTCGAGCGCACCCGGCTCGAACGAGGGTGCCACCACCACTTCGGTGAACACCGGGGCGAGCGCCTCGGCCAGCGCGACGGGCACCGGGCGGTTGAGCGCCACGATGCCTCCGAACGCGCTGACCGGATCGCAGTCGTGGGCACCCAGGTAGGCGGCCGTGATGTCGGTGGCGATGGCCACACCGCACGGGTTGGCGTGCTTCACGATCACGCACGCTGGCTCGTCGAAGCGATGAACCAGCTTCCATGCCGCTTCGGTGTCGTACAGGTTCAGGTAGCTGAGGTCCTTGCCGTTGTGCTGCACGGCCTCGTCCCACCAACTGCGCGCTCCGGCGATTCGGTAGCGCGCCCCCTGCTGGTGCGGGTTCTCGCCGTAGCGCAGCGACTGGGCCCGCACGAGCGACAGGTGCAGGCTCTCGGGCAGCGGCGTGTCGGCATCGGCGGCCTCGAACCAGTTGGCGATCTGCGCGTCGTAGTCGGCGATCACGCGGAATGCGGTGCGCGCCAGGCGGCGGCGGGTGGCCAGGCCGACCGCGCCGGTCTGCTGCACCTCGGCCAGCACCGGTGCGTAGTCGTCGGGTCGCACCACCACCGCCACGTGGGCGTGGTTCTTCGCTGCAGCACGCACCATGGCCGGCCCACCGATGTCGATCAGGTCGATGCTCGGCTCGGATGCGAACGGGTACAGGTTCACCACCACGAGGTCGATGGCCTCGATGCCGTGGGCCGCCATGTCGGCGAGGTGGGCGTCGTTCGTGGGATCGGCCAGCAGACCGCCGTGCACCGTGGGGTGCAGGGTCACCACCCGGTGGTCGAGGATGGCGGGCACCCCGGTGAGATCGGCCACGTCGGTGACGGGCAGGCCGGCTGCCGCGACAGCCTTCGCCGTGCCACCGCTGCTGACCAGCCGCCAGCCTGCCGCGTGCAGCCCGGCGGCCAACTCGACGATGCCGGTCTTGTCGTACACGGACAGCAGGGCGATGGGCATGGGCCGAGGGTACCCAGCCGGGTCGATCGTTCCGGTGCCCCGTGTACAAGGTGTATGGTCCGCGTGGCGGCACGACCACTCGCCGTGCTGCATCCCTCGAATCCACGGGAGGCCAACATGGACCTGAGCTCGTTCAAGATCAGCGATTGGTTGAAGGTGGGTGGCGGCGCCCTGTTCCTCATCGCCGGCCCGCTCACCTGGTGGAAGATCACCTTCGACGGCGGGCTCTTCTTCGACAGCGACAGTGCCAGTGCCCACGGCTTGGGCGACTACTTCGGCACCGTCGGCATCGCCTGGCTCATCTTCATCGCCATCGCGGTGCTCACCGTGCTGCTGCGCCTCGGCATCGTGAAGGCGCCGAGCAGTCTGCCGGTGCCACTGGTGTTCCTGGCCGCCGCTGCGCTGGGCGCACTGTTGGTGCTGCTCCGGTTCCTCTTCGACGGAATCGACGACGGCGGCTTCGGCCTCGATCTGGAGGACGCCGGCTTCGACATCAGCCGCGGCCTGGGTGCCTGGCTGGGGCTGATCGGCGCAGCCGCCGTGGTGGCGGGGTGCGTGATGGGCTTCACCGAGTCGGGCGGCAGCCTCGCCGACCTCAAGTACGTCGACAAGCTGAAGAGCGAATTGGGCTCGATCACGGGCGCGTTCGGTGGAACCCAGTCGGCACCCACGGCTCCGCCTGCAGCACCGGCCGGCGGCATGGCACCGCCACCGCCGCCCGCGCCAGGGGGCAGCGCGACGCCGCCTCCACCGCCAATGCCAGGCGGCAGCACGCCACCTCCGATGCCCGGCGGCAGTCCGATGCCCCCGCCGCCTCCGCCGCCAACCTGAGTCGACGCACCCCACCGTGCCGGCCCCTCGACCCAGGTACGTGAGTCTCGACCACCGTGGGGGTGGCCGAGGCTCACGAATCGACCGGTTCCGTGCGCGTGAACCCCACGAGAGCGGGTCGAGGCTCACGGAGCCAGATGGGGGTGGGGCCGGGGGCCGGCTGGCTGGCCGGCCGCCCTCAGCGCAGGGTGGCGACGATCTCGGCCATCAGGTCGCCGGCCTCGGTGGGGTTCAGGCCCACCTTCACCCCGGCGGCCGCGAGCGCGTCCATCTTGCCCTTGGCCGTGCCCTTGCCGCCCGAGGTGATGGCACCGGCGTGGCCCATCTTCTTGCCCTCGGGTGCGGTGACGCCCGCGATGTAGGCGCTCATCGGCTTGGTGACATTGGCCTTGATGAACTCGGCGGCCTCCTCCTCGGCCGAGCCACCGATCTCGCCGATCATGATGATCGCGTGGGTCTCCGGGTCGGCCTGGAACTCCTTCAAGCAGTCGATGAAGTTGGTCCCCGGCACCGGGTCGCCACCGATGCCGACGCACGTGCTCACGCCGATGCCGCGCTGCTTGAGCTCGTAGAGCGCCTGGTAGGTGAGCGTGCCGGAGCGGCTGACGATGCCGACGTTGGGGCCGCCTGCCGTGGGCAGTTCGGCGATCTCGCCGGCCGTGATGCCGATGTTGCACTTGCCTGGGCTGATGATGCCCGGGCAGTTGGGGCCGAGCAGGCGCGTGTTCGGGTAGTCGCGCACCAGGGTGTTGTAGACCTTGGCCTCGTCCTGGGCCGGGATGCCCTCGGTGATGCAGACGATGAAGCCGATGCCCGCGGCCGCAGCCTCGAGGATGGCCGCCGCGGCAGCCTTCGGCGGCACGGCGATGAACGACGCCGTGGCGCCCGTGGCAGCGACGGCCTCGGCCACCGTGTTGAACACCGGCACGCCCTCTACATCGGTACCGCCCTTGCCGGGCGTGACACCGCCGACCACCTGCGTGCCGTAGGCCTTGTTGCGCAGGCCGTGGTACTTGCCCTGGCCGCCGGTGAGGCCCTGCACGATCACCTTGGTGTGTTCGTTGACGAAGATGGCCATGGCTCAGGCTCCAGTCGCGATGGCTACGGCCGCACGGGCGGCTTCCAACATGGTGGGCTTCGAGATCAGCTTGCTCTCGGGGATGCCGGCGGCGGCGAGGATCTCGCGGCCCTGCTCGGCGTTGGTGCCGTCGAGCCGGATGACGATGGGGGCCCGCAGGTCGACGCGGCTGAGCGCCTCGACGATGCCCTTGGCCACTTCCTCGCCGCGGGTGATGCCACCGAAGATGTTGATGAAGATGCTCTTCACGTTCTCGTCGAAGTTGATGACACCGAGTGCGGCGGCCATCACGTCGGCGTTGGCGCCGCCGCCGATGTCGAGGAAGTTGGCGGCCTTGCCACCCACCTGGTTCACCACGTCGAGCGTGCTCATCGCCAGGCCGGCGCCGTTGGCGATGATGCCCACGCTGCCGTCGAGGCCGATGTACTGCAGGTCGTGCGTGCGGGCCAACTGCTCGCGGGCGTCGAGTTCCTCGGTGGCGCGGAACTCGTCCCACTCGGGGTGACGGAAGCCGGCGTTGTTGTCGAGGCTGACCTTCGCGTCGAGCGCGTGTACGCCGCCGTCGGGCCGCAGGATGAGCGGGTTGATCTCGGCCAGGTCGCAGTCGCCCTCGGTGAAGCAGCGGTACAGCTTCACCAGCATGTCGGCCACACCGTCGACGGCTTCGGCGTCGATCTTGGCGCGTACCACAGCGTCGCGGGCCACGGCCGGCGAGATGCCGTCGACCGGGTCGATGTGCAGCATCACGATGGCGTCGGGGTCGGTCTCGGCGACGGCCTCGATCTCGACACCGCCCTGCGCGCTGAGCATGAGGAGGTGCTTCTTCGCCGCACGGTCGAGCGAGTACGAGGCGTAGTACTCCTTGGAAATGTCGCTGGCGTGCTCGACCCACACCCGCTTCACGAGGTGGCCCTTGATGTCCATGCCGATGATGTTCCCGGCGTGGAGGCGCACCTCGTCGGCGTTGTCGGCCAACTTGATGCCGCCCGCCTTGCCGCGGCCGCCCACCTGCACCTGCGCCTTCACCACCACGGGGTAGCCGGCCTGTTCGGCCACGGCCACGGCCTCGTCGACGGTGTAGGCCACACCGCCCGGCGACACCGGGATGTCGAAGCGGGCGAAGTACTGCTTGCCCTGGTACTCGAACAGGTCCACTGGATCAGTCCTCTCTGGCGTCGAGCGCCGTTTCCAACCACTGCGCGATGGCCTTCAGCGACGAGCCGGGGCCGAAGATCTCGGCGACTCCCTGCTCGCGCAGCGCCCGCGCGTCGGCGTCGGGGATGACCCCGCCGCCGAACACCATCACGTCGCCGAGGTCGCGGCTGCGCAGCTCCTCCATCGTGCGGGGGAACAGCGTGAGGTGCGCTCCCGACAGCAACGACAGGCCGACGGCGTCGGCATCTTCCTGCAACACCGTCTCGGCGATCTGCTCGGGGGTCTGATGCAGGCCGGTGTAGATGACCTCGAACCCGTGGTCGCGCAAGGCTCGGGTGATGGTCTTGGCCCCGCGATCGTGCCCATCGAGACCGGGCTTGGCGACGACGACTCGGTACGGACGCTTCACGAGGGTGTGACCCTAGGCGCGCACGCCCGCGTTGGTGAAGCCGGGCAGGGCGAGCAGACTGTGCACCGTGCGCCGCTGGTACCAGCCCACCTCCCCCGCCGGACGTGCCGTGCTGCCCGTCGCGGGCGGCATCATCTTCTTCGCCCTGCTCGCGTTGGCCACCTGGGGCATCGCCGCGCTGCTGTCGAAGAACCCCGACCGGGTCAGTACCCGGCTGGCCACCCCCACGTTCGAGGTGGGCCGCACCGAGACCATCGCCGAGCTCATCGCCGACCAGGGGCCGCTGCTGTTCCAGGGGCTCGTGGGCAGCGAGGGCGACCGCAGCGTGGTGCTCGACCACACCGGCGACACGGTGAAGGAGGGCTGGCGGGTGTACTACGCCTACCCGGCCGACCGCACCTCCGACTGCCTCGTCGAACAGGTGAAGGGCACGCG
>JBEICS010000129.1:0-6212 GCA_040383925.1 Acidimicrobiaceae bacterium
TCAGGACGACATGCCCGACAACGTCGACGTCAGCCCCGCCATCGCCCAGGAGATGGTCGACGCCGGTCTGTTCGAGCCCTACGTGCTCAGCACCGACGCCGAGATCCCGGCCGGCCTGAAGGACGCCGCCAACAACTGGACGGCCGCCTACTACGGCATCATGGCGATCGCCACCAACACCACCATCGTGCCTACCGCTCCGACGAGCTTCGCCGACCTGACGAAGCCGGAGTACAAGGGCCTGGTGGCGCTGAACGGCGACCCGCGTGAGGCCGGTTCGGCCTTCGCCGCGGTCATGGCTGCCAGCATTGCCAACGGCGGCAGCGCCGACGACATCATGCCCGGCATCCAGTTCTTCGCCGACCTGAAGGCTTCGGGCAACCTCGGTGGCACCGACGTCACCAAGGAGACCGTGCTGTCGGGCGAGACCCCGATCGCCATCGACTGGAGCTACAACGTTCCGGGTCTGAAGGCCGACCTCGAGGCCGCCGGCCTCACGGTCGAGGTCAACTTCCCGAGCGACGGCATCTACGGTGGCTTCTACGGCCAGGGCGTCATCAAGGACTCGCCCAACCAGGCCTGCTCGAAGCTGTGGATGGAGCACATCTTCAGCGACGAGGGTGCCCTCGGCTACCTCGAGGGTGGCGCTGTGCCGGCCCGCATCGTGTCGCTCACCGAGCGTGGCCTCGTCACCGACGAGATCAGCAAGAACCTGCCCCCGGCAGAGTTGCTCGACCAGGTGTCGTTCCTCACCCCCGCTCAGATCGCAGCCGCCAAGGCCGTGCTCGCCGAGCAGTGGGGCCCGATGGTTGCCGACGCCTGATCGTCTGATCAGTGACCGTCACGACCACTGACGCAGTCATCGCCGATGGGGGCCGCGCCGCTGGCGCGGCCCCCTCGGTGTCTGCGCGCCCGAAGCGCAACTGGGCGTGGCTGGGCCTCGTCCCGTTCCTGTCGTTCCTGACGCTGTTCCTGATCGTCCCCGCGATCACCGTGTTCAGCAATTCGCTCAAGACCGAGGACAACGGCTGGTCGCTCTCGGCCATGAAGGAGGCCTTCACGGGGCAGAACCTCGAGGCCTTCAGGTTCACCTTCACCTTCGCCCTCGGCGCTGCCTTCGTCGGCCTCGTCTTCGGCACCCTCATCGCCTACGCCGCAGCGACCACCATCCGCCCACGGTGGCTGCGCAGCGTCGTCACCGCCTTCAGCGGCGTCGCCGCCAACATGGGTGGCATCGCACTGGCGTTCATGTTCCTGAGCCTGCTCGGCAAGCAGGGCGTCGGGACGAAGATCCTCGAGTGGGCCGGCTACGACCTGTACGGCGGCGACTTCAAGCTCGGCAACGTCACCGGCCTCATCGTCGTCTACTCGTACTTCAACATCCCGCTGATGGTGCTGGCGATCCTGCCGGCCATCGACGGGCTGAAGCAGTCGTGGCGGGAAGCGTGCGCCAACCTCGGCGGCACCACCGCCACGTACTGGCGGCGCATTGGTATCCCGGTGCTCACGCCCTCGCTCCTCGGCGGCTTCCTGCTGCTGTTCGTCAACTCGTTCGCCGCCTTCGCGACGGCGAGTGCGCTCACCGACAACTCCAAGATCATCGCCCTCCGCATCGGGTTCTTCCTCGGCGGCGACGTGAGCATCGGCGAGGATGCCGTCGGCTACGCGATCGCCGCCTGGATGATCATCGTGATGGGCGTCGCGATGGGACTGTATTGGCTGGTCCGCAAGCGGGCCGAGAGGTGGAAGGTATGACGCAGCCGCTCAACACCGTGGGCATGTTCGCCCTCGCCGACTCGGGCGCGCTCGACGGCACCCCGAAGCCGCCCGTTGCGAGCGGTCCGGTCGGCCGCCCGCGCCGATGGGTCGGTCGCATCGTCCCGACGCTCGTCCTCATCGCTGCCGCCGTCTTCTTCCTGGCGCCGTTGCTCACGCTGGCCCGATACGCGCTGCAGAACGTGCCGACGATTCGGCTCGGCTGGTCGACGCTGTTCGACAACTGGTCGCTCAGCGGCGTCACCAAGGCCTTCGACGACCCGCAGTTCTGGCCGACGCTGACGCTGAGCCTGAAGCTTGCCGTGTTCGCCGTGGCGCTCACCCTGCTGCTGCTCCTCCCAACGGCGATCTGGGTGCATCTCCGTCTGCCGCGCCTGCGGTCGATCATCGAGTTCCTGACGCTGCTGCCCTACGTCATCCCGGCCATCGCGCTGGTGGCCGGCATCGTGGCGATCAAGCCGCACGCCCGCTGGTTCCTCAACTCCGACTACGCGCTGGTGCCCTTCTACGCCGTCCTGGCCCTGCCATTCACCTACCGGCTCATCGACGCCGGTCTGCGCGCCATCGACCTGCGGACGCTGGTCGACGCCTCGCGCAGCCTCGGGGCCGGGTGGGGCGGGACGATCATGAAGGTGCTGCTACCGAACCTGCGCACCTCGGTCATCTCCGCGTCGTTCCTCACGGCAGCAGTCGTGCTGGGCGAGTACACCATCGCCAGCGTCATCCTCAAGAACACCTTCCCCACGTTCCAGCGCGTGTTCGTCGGCCGCGAGCCGCAGGCGGGCTACGGCCTGTTCCTGCTCACGCTCGTGATCACGATCCTGCTGTTCGTGGTCCTGTTCTTCATCACCCGGCCGCGGACGTCGCCGCGCAAGCCGTTCGTCGCCCCCACGGAGAGCTCCGCATCATGACCACCCTCGGGTTCCAGGCCGTCCGCAAGACGTTCGGCCCAACCGTCGCGCTCGAGCGCTTCGACCTCGACGTCAAGGAGGGCGAGCTGATCTCGCTGCTCGGCCCCTCGGGCTGCGGCAAGACGACGGCCCTCCGTATCGCCGCCGGCTTCGAGTTCGCCGACTCGGGCCAGGTGGTCGTCGGCGGCAACGACATCACCAGCACGCCGGCTCACAAGCGCAACATGGGCATGGTCTTCCAGAGCTACAGCCTGTTCCCCAACCTCACCGTGGCGCAGAACGTCGAGTTCGGCCTGAAGACGCGCAAGGTCGACAAGGCCGAGAGCCACCGGCGGGTGGCCGACATGCTCGACCTCGTGCAGCTGAGCGCCACGGCGAACCGCTACCCGCACCAGCTGTCGGGCGGCCAGCAGCAGCGCGTCGCCCTGGCCCGTGCGCTGGCGGTGCGGCCGCAGGTGCTGCTGCTCGACGAGCCGCTCAGTGCGCTCGATGCGAAGGTGCGCCTCACGCTGCGCGACGAGATCCGCCGCATCCAGACCGACCTCGGCATCACCACCCTGTTCGTCACTCACGACCAGGAAGAGGCGCTCGGCATCTCCGACCGGGTGGGTGTCATGTCGAACGGTCGCCTCGAGCAGCTCGACACGCCCACCACCGTCTACCGCCACCCGGCCAACACCTTCGTCGCCCGGTTCGTGGGGTCGATGAACGAGATCCCGGCGCGCAGCGTCGACGGCGGTGCCGTGCGGGTCGGGTCGTCCGTCGTGACCACCGAGCACGGACTCGGGCCCGACACCGACGTCAAGCTCCTCGTGCGGCCCGAGGACCTCCGCCTGGTCGCCGAGGGCGACGGGCTGGCCGGTTCGGTGGTCAACCGCACCTTCCAGGGCGCGTCCACGCTGGTGTGGGTCCGCCTCGACGTGGTCGACACGCTGGTGTCGGTCGACGTGGCCGGCGTGGGTGCCGCCACCATCGCTCCGGGCGAGCGCACGTCGGTCGCGATCGACGGATCGCGCGCCATGTGCGAGCCGGTCGGCTGACACGCGGCTTGACAAGCCCCCTGCGTTTGCCGTAGCGATACACGCCGATGCCCAAGCCCCTCGTCATCGTCGAGTCGCCAGCCAAGGCGAAGACCATCTCCAAGTTCTTGGGGAATGCCTTCGACGTGCGCGCCTCGGTGGGGCACGTGGCCGACCTGCCCAGCAAGGGCCTGTCGATCGACGTCGACAACGGGTTCAAGCCCACTTACGAACTCACCGAACGCGGCAAGACCGTGGTGAAAGACCTGCGCGCGGCCATGAAGGACGCCAGCGAGCTGTACCTCGCCACCGACGAAGACCGCGAGGGCGAGGCCATCAGCTGGCATCTGCTCGAGTACCTGAAGCCGAAGATCCCCGTGAAGCGCATGGTGTTCCACGAGATCACCAAGAGCGCAATCGACGCCGCCGTCGCCAACCCGCGTGGCATCGACTACGGCCTCGTCGACGCCGCTGAGACCCGCCGCCTGCTCGACCGCCTGTACGGCTACGAGGTGTCGCCGGTGCTGTGGCGGCGCGTGAACCGCGGCCTGTCGGCCGGTCGGGTGCAGAGCCCGTCGGTGCGCCTCATCGTCGAGCGCGAGCGCGAACGGATCGTGTTCGTTGCCGCCGACTACTGGGACATCGAACTGCTCACCGGAACGGCACCGGCCTTCACCGCCACACTCGTCGCGCTCGACGGCACCCGGGTGGCCACCGGCAAGGACTTCGGCAGCACCGGACGAGCCAGCGCCAAGGTGGTGGTGGTCGACGAGGCCCGCGCCCGAGCGCTGGCCGATGCCCTGCAGGGCGCCGCGTTCGCCGTGCGCTCGGTGGAGGACAAGCCCTACCGCAGCAGCCCGAAGGCGCCGTTCATGACGTCGACCCTGCAGCAGGAGGGCGGCCGCAAGCTGCGCCTCGGCGCCGCCCAGGTGATGCGCCTGGCCCAGGGCCTGTACGAGCGCGGCTACATCACCTACATGCGTACCGACAACGTGGTGCTCAGCGAGGAAGCCCTCGCTGCAGTCCGCGCCGAGGTGGGCAAGGCGTACGGGCCGCAGTTCCTGTCAAAGGGACCACGCCAGTACTCGGGCAAGATCAAGAACGCGCAGGAGGCCCACGAGGCCATCCGCCCCACCACCCCGCTGCGCTCGCCCGACGCCCTGGCCGGCGAACTGAACGGCCAGGAACTGGCGCTGTACCGGATGATCTGGCAGCGCACCCTGGCAAGCCAGATGGCCGACGCCGTGGGCACCACCGTCAGCGTGCGCCTGGGCGCCACAGCACTGGTGGCCGGCGCCAGCACCGACACCGAGTTCGCCGCCAGCGGCACCACCATCACGTTCCTCGGCTACCGCCTGGTGTACATCGAGTCGGTCGACGAGAGCGAGGCCGGCGCCGACGAGCGCGAGGCGCTGCTGCCCGAACTCACGGTCGGCCAGGCGGTACCTGTCGAATCGCTCACACCCAACGGCCACACCACCTCGCCGCCCGCCCGCTACACCGAGGCGTCGCTGGTGAAGAAGCTCGAAGAGCTCGGCATCGGCCGCCCCAGCACGTGGGCGTCGATCATCCAGACCGTGCAGGACCGTGGCTACGTGTGGAAGAAGGGTCAGGCCCTGGTGCCCACCTGGACCGCCTTCGCCGTGGTGGGCCTGATGGAGAAGCACTTCGACGAACTCGTCGACTACGCCTTCACGGCCCGCATCGAGGAAGACCTCGACTCCATCGCCCGTGCCGAACTGCAGAAGCAGGACTGGCTGGCGCACTTCTACTTCGGCGGCGACGATGCCGCTCTGCCCGGCCTGAAGCAACTGGTGGCCGAGAACCTCGACGAGATCGACGCGGCCGAGATCAACACGTTCCCGATCGGTCACGACCTCGCCGGGGTGGAGATCGTGGTGAAGCCGGGCAAGTACGGGCCGTACGTGAAGCGTGGCGACGACACCGCCAGCGTGCCCGACGACCTGGCGCCCGACGAACTCACCGTCGAGGTCGCCTTGAAGTTGCTGGCCGCCCCGAAGAGCGACGAGCCCATCGGTGAACTCGACGGCTACCCGGTGTTCGCCAAGAACGGTCGGTACGGGCCGTACGTGCAGTGGGGCACCGCCGACAACCCGCCGCGTGGGCTCGACAAGCCGAAGATGGCCAGCCTGTTCAAGACGATGACCCTCGAGCGCATCACGGTCGACGACGCCGAAGCGCTGCTGCAGTTGCCGCGCACCGTGGGCGTCGACCCCACCGACGGCGTAGCCATCGTCGCCAACAACGGCCGCTACGGGCCGTACGTGCAGAAGGACAAGGACTACCGCAACATCACCAGCGAGGAGCAGTTGCTCACCATCTCGCTCGAGCAGGCGGTCGAGATCTTCAAGCAGCCCAAGCAGTTCCGTCGCGGCGCTGGCGCCAACCTGGCAGCCAAGGGCCCGCTGCGCGAGTTCGGCACCGACCCCGTCAGCAGCAAGCCGGTGGTGGCCAAGGACGGCAAGTTCGGCGTGTACGTCACCGA
>JBEICS010000130.1:0-6188 GCA_040383925.1 Acidimicrobiaceae bacterium
CATCGCCAACGACACCATCTACGGCCTCGCCGGCGGGGTGTGGAGCGGCGACCCCGAGCGGGCCAAGCAGGTGGCCCGCCGCATCCGGGCCGGCCAGGTGGAGGTGAACGGTGGCGCCTTCAACGTGATGGCCCCGTTCGGCGGCTACAAGCAGAGCGGTCTCGGCCGTGAGGCGGGCACATTCGGGCTCGAGGAGTTCCTCGAGGTCAAGTCGCTCCAGCTGTGATCCGTTGTCGGGCAGCCGGTCGCCGACGAGCCGCGGCACCCGGGTACTGACATACTGGTGAACCGAATGTCCGATCGGTCGTCGTCCCATCCGTCGCGTCTGAACATCAGTCGCGTACCCCATCTGCCCGGCCTCGACGGCATGCGGGCTCTGGCGGTCGTTGCGGTGATGGTGTACCACGCCAACAGCGGGTGGCTGCACGGCGGATTCCTCGGCGTCGAGGTGTTCTTCGTCATCTCCGGCTACCTCATCACGCTGCTGCTCGTGGCCGAGCACGAGCGCGACGACGGCATCGACCTGAAGGCGTTCTGGATCCGCCGCTTCCGCCGCCTGCTGCCCGGTCTGTACCTGATGCTGGCGCTGGTGATCGTGTACCTGGCCGTGTTCTTCCGGCAGGCCCAGGGCCGCGTGCGGGGCGATGTGATCGCAGGTATCACGTACGTGAGCAACTGGTTCCAGATCTGGGTGGGTGCCGGGTACACGGCCAGCGAGGCCTTCGCCCCGCTGCGCCACCTGTGGTCGCTCGCCGTGGAGGAGCAGTTCTACCTCGTGTGGCCGTTGGTGATGGTGGCCATTCTCCGGCGGGGACGGGCGCACCTGCCCCGCGTGGCGCTGTGGTTGTTCGGCATCGCCGTGTTCATCAACGTGGTCATCGCCGTGCTGTTCGTGCCGGGCGACATCGACTCGGTGTGCACCCCCGACACGATGAACGGCTACTGGAGCATCGCCGGGCGCTGCATCAGCATCAACGACACCCTCTACCTCAGCACCGTCACCCGTGCCGGTGGGTTGCTGCTCGGTGCCGCGCTCGCCATGGTGTGGCGGCCGGTGGCCGTGATGCGCGGGCCGATGCGCGACAAGGGCCGCCAGCTCGACCTGCTCGCCCTCGGCGGGTTCGTGGTGCTGGCGATGCTGATGTGGTGGGTGCACCTCGCCGATCCGGCCGAGAACAGCCTCACCGGTTCGCAGTTCGACCCGTGGCTGTTCCGTGGCGGTCTCTTCCTCGCCGGCCTGGCCACGGTGATGATCATCACTGCGGTCACCCACCGCGGGGCTGTCACCGGGCGGCTGCTCGGCAACCCGGTGCTGTCGTGGGTGGGCACCCGCAGCTACGGCCTGTACCTGTTCCACTGGCCGATCTACCAGATCATCCGCGAACAGGCGGGCGTGAAGATGAGCCTCGGCCAGTTCGTGCTGGCGATGATCATCACGGTGCCGATCACCGAACTCAGCTACCGCTTCGTCGAGATGCCGGTGCGCAAGGGTGCGATCGGGCGGTGGATGCGTCGCGAGTACCGCCCGCGCAGTGCGGCGCAGGCCGAGGCCCGTAAGCGCCTGGTCGTGGTGGGTGCCGTGGTGGCGGTGCTCGTTGGTGCCGCCGGAGTGAGCGTGGCCCTGGCACCGAACGAGTGTGTTGGCGAGGTCGAGTGCGCCAGTGAGGCCGGCCGCGAGGCCATCGACGCGGCTGCCAGCACGACGCTCGTGCCGGTCGAGACCAGCGCGCCCACCACCGTCGACCCCGCGCTCGGCGGCGACACCACGGTGCCGGGGGCCACCACGGCGCCCACCACGCCACCCACCGAGCCACCCACCACGCTGCCGCCCGCACCGCCGCCGCCCACCGCCATCGGAGAATCGGTGATGCTCGGCGCCGCGGGGCAGTTGCAGGCCGGTGGCTTCGTGGTGAACGCCGCCGAGAGCCGGCAGGGCAATGCCACGGCGCGGACGATCGGTCAACTGAAGGCCAGCGGGCAACTCGGCGAGATCGTGGTCGTCCAGGTGGGCACCAACGGGCCGGTCGAGGACGTGGTGTACGACGAGATCATGTCGTACCTCCCTGCGGCCGAGCACCCGAAGGTGATCTTCCTCACGGTGCACGCCAGCCGGAACTGGATCGAGGGCAACAACCAGCGCATCTGGTCGCTGAAGGGCAGGTACCCGAACGTCGACGTGCTCGACTGGGACGGGCTGGTCTCGTCGGGCCAGATCCCGGGCATCTCGGGCGACGGCATCCATCTCGGCACACCCGAAGCCAAGCAGACCTATGCCAACTACATCTTCGGGATGATCGGTCGCAACGATCTCATCCAGCAGGTCGGCTGACCGGCCGTCGCCGGTCGCTCCACTGGCTTCTCACGCGGCGCTGCCAGGGCATACGCTCGCGGCCATGACCTCCCCCGTACGTGTTGCCGTCACCGGCGCAGCCGGCCAGATCGGCTACAGCCTCCTGTTCCGTATCGCTTCGGGTTCGATGCTCGGGCCCGACACGCCCGTCATCCTCCAGTTGCTCGAGATCACCCCGGCGTTGAAGGCGCTCGAGGGCGTGAAGATGGAACTCGACGACTGCGCCTTCCCGCTGCTGGCCGGTGTGGTGTGCACCGACGACGCCAGCGTGGCGTTCGGCGATGCCGATGTGGCCCTGCTCGTCGGCGCCATGCCGCGCAAGGCCGGCATGGAGCGCAGCGACCTGCTCAGTGCCAACGGCGGCATCTTCAAGCCCCAGGGCCAGGCGCTCAGCGCCAACGCCAAGAAGGACGTGAAGATCCTCGTGGTGGGCAACCCGGCCAACACCAACGCGCTCATCGCCCAGCAGAACGCACCCGACCTCGACCCGCGGCGCTTCACGGCCATGACCCGCCTCGACCACAACCGTGCGGTCAGCCAGTTGGCGCAGCGCACCGGCGCTGCGGTCACCGACATCACCAACATGACCATCTGGGGCAACCACTCGGTCACCCAGTACCCCGACCTGTTCCACGCGAAGGTGAAGGGCCAGAACGCCTATCAGTTGGTGAACGACCACGCCTGGGTCGACGGCACCTACATCCCCACCGTCGCCAAGCGCGGTGCGGCCATCATCGAAGCCCGCGGCGCATCGTCGGCTGCGTCGGCCGCCAACGCTGCGGTCGACCACATCCGCTCGTGGTCGCTCGGCACCGCCGAGGGCGACTGGGTGAGCATGGCCGTGCCGAGCGACGGCTCGTACGGTGTGCCCGAGGGCCTCATCTCCAGCTTCCCGTGCACCTGCTCGGGCGGCGAGTACTCCATCGTGCAGGGCCTCGACATCGACGAGTACTCGCGCGGCAAGATCGACGCGTCGACGGCCGAGCTCGCCGACGAGCGTCAGGCCGTGTCCGACCTCGGCCTCATCTGACCCGAGTCGCAGCACTCACAGGTCGGCGACGGCCACCTCGCAGGCCACGGTCATCATCCGGTCGACACCGGCGCGCAGTTCCTCGTCGCTGATGCGCTCGGTCTCGGTCTCGCTGGCGATGAGGTCGCTCACCGTCATCAGCGCCAGGGCCTCGAAGCCGTGGATAGCAGCGAGGGTGTACAGCACCGCGGCCTCCATCTCGACGGCCACGTGGCCGCGGTCGCGCCAGCGCTGCATGATGCCCTCGCGGCGGTCGTAGAAGATGGCGCTGGTGACGATGGGGCCGACGTGCACGGTGGCGCCCCTGTCGCGGGCGAGGCGGGCCGACAGTTCGACGAGCCGCCAGTCGGCGGTGGGGGCGTGGGCCTCGCCGTCGGTGAGGATGCCCACCATCGGGTCGTCGGCGGTGGCGCTCATGGCCACCACGGTGTCGCCCATGCGTAGGCCGGGCTTCAACCCGCCGGCAGTGCCCACCCGGATGATGCGACGGGCACCGAGGAACTGGGCCAGCTCGGTGTAGTAGATGGCGGCGCTGGCCCCGCCCATGCCGACGCTCTGCACGCTGATCGGACGGCCCTGATAGGTGCCGGTGAAGCCGAGCATGCCGCGCTCGTCGTTCACGAGGCGGGCGCCGGGGTCGAAGTGGTGCTCGGCGATGTAGGCGGCCCGCTTCGGGTCGCCGGGCACCAGCACCGCCGGGGCGTAGTCGGACGGTTCGGCGCGCAGGTGGATGGGCATGCCGCCGAGCGTACCCGAGGGGCTATTTCAGGAAGCGGGAGGTGGTGTTGTCGGCCAGCACCTTGCCACCGGTCTGGCAGGTGGGGCAGTAGGCGACGGTGTAGCTGCTGTAGCTGACCGAGCGCACCGTGTCGGCACACACCGGGCACGGCTGGCCCACCCGGCCGTGCACCGCTCCCGGCCGCTCGGCGGCCGAGCTCATGTCGGGGCGAGCTCGTTCATGCACCAGGGCCTCGGCCACGCATTCGTGCACCGCGGCGTGCACCCGTGCGGCGCCCTCGGCCCCCAGGCTGCCGGTCATGGCGAAGGGCGACAGCCGGGCGCGGTGGCACACCTCGTTGGCCAGCATGCGTCCGAGCCCGGCGATGCGGTGCTGGTCGCGCAGGAACCCGTGCACGCGCAGGTTGTGCTCGGCGAACGCGGCGGTGAGTTGCTCGACCGTCATCTCCATCGCGTCGGGGCCGAGCCGGTCGAGCGGCGGCTGCACCAGGGGGTCGTCGGCCACGCACCAGATACCCGCCCGCCGTTCGCGGCCGGCTTCGGTGAGCAGCAGCGCCGGCCCCTCGGTGAACACCAGCCGGGCCTGGCCGTTGCGCGGCTTGGCCGCCTGCTTGTTGTCGACCACCAGGCGGCCCGCTTGCATCAGGTGCACCACGAACGTGAGCGTGGGAAAGCGCAGCAGCAGGTACTTGCCACGGTGGTCGACCCGCTGCAGCGCGGTGCCGTAGGCCCCGTCGGGAGGTGGTGAGACGGTCTTCAGCGCAGTGAAGGTGATGGGCGCGAAGCGGTGGAGTACCCGGCCGGCGAACTGCTCGGTGAGCCGCTCGGCGTGGGCCTGCACCTCGGGTAGCTCAGGCACGGTCGGCTCGGAGGACTCAGTGGTAGTCGGTGTCGGCGCGCACGGCGGTGAACACCGCATCGAGCGCGCCGAACAGCGGTTGGGCGGCGATGAGCTTCATCTGGTCGCCGCTGAGGCGGATGCGACCCGTGATGAAGGCCTGCTCGGCATCGAGCGTGCCGGTGGCCACGCCGACGGCGGTGTCCCACTCCTGCTCCATGCGGACGTCTTCGGGGAAGGCCGCGCCGGGGCCGAACACCACGGCACCGTCGCCGGCCTGCAGGTGGTACACCACATCGCCCTCGGGGCCCGCGGCGACCACCTGGGTGACGCCGATGGGGTGGGCAGACGCCAGCGGGCCGAGTGCAGGCGTGGCAGCCGCCGTGGCGGTGAGGGCTTCGATCCATTCCAGGCTGAGATAGCGAACCATTGCCGCCTAGTCTGCCTGATCATGCAGACGATCGGTAGCGGAACCAAGGTGTTCGACGCGGCGCCCGTGCGGGGCCGCTTCCTGGCGATCGAGTCGCCCGACGACGTGCTGGCGTTGATGGACACCGGAGCCGAGGGTGTGGTGGCGTTGGTACGCGACGCCGGGGCCACGTTCCTCGCCCCGATCTACCACGAGCTCACCGCCGTCATCTGCACCGGTGGTACGCCGCGCAGTCACATCGGCATCGTCAGCCGCGAGTTCCAGGTGCCCTGCGTGATGGGCGCTTCGTTCGTGGCCGGCGAACCCGCTGCGGGTACCGAGGTGGAACTCGACTGCAGCGGAGCCGAGGCGGTCATCCGTGGCTGACCGCGACAGCAGCGCGTATCACGCCGATCGGCGCGAGTACGTCGACGAGTTCCTCGCCTACCACTCGCACATCTCGCGGGCGCTCACCGAGGAGCGCACCTCGCTGGAGAGCAAGCTCATCCCGGTCAGTGCGTACATCGTGGTGTCGTGCATCGAGGCGCTGCTGCGCTATCCCGACATGATGCGCCGCATCGACGAGGCGATGCCTGCCGACGAGATCGGCCGCCGGGCGCGACGCCCCGGTTGCCGGGTGAACACGGTGCACCTGTGGAGCATCTCCAACCTCCCGCTCGTGGGCCGCAAGGTGCTCGAACTGGTCGATCCGGTGCGCGCCAACGACGTGTCCGACCTGGCCACCATCGCCAACTTCTGGGAGCGGGCCACCCGCGCCTACCGCGGCGACGGCACCCGCCAGGCATGGGACACGAACACGGTC
>JBEICS010000131.1:0-6181 GCA_040383925.1 Acidimicrobiaceae bacterium
ATCGTCGAGGCGGGCGCCGACTTCGGCGGCACCTGGTACTGGAACCGGTACCCGGGCGCGCAGTGCGACACCGACGCCTACTGCTACCTGCCGCTGCTCGAAGAGCTCGGCTACATGCCGAAGGAGAAGTACGCGTACGCCGACGAGATCTTCGAGCACTCGAAGCGGATCGGCCAGCACTACGGCCTGTACGAGCGCACGCACTTCTCCACCCGGGTGGCGTCGATCGAGTGGGACGATGCGCTCGCCCGCTGGCACCTGCGCACCGACCGGGGCGACGACGTACGGGCCCGGTTCGTCGTGTCGGCGCTTGGCCCGATGTCGCGGCCGAAGCTGCCCGGCATCCCCGGCCTCGAGACCTTCGCCGGCCACTCGTTCCACACTGCCCGATGGGACTACGGCTACACGGGCGGCGACACCACCGGTGGCATGACCGGCCTTGCCGGCAAGAAGGTGGCGGTGGTGGGCACGGGTGCGTCGGGCATCCAGTGCGTACCTCGGCTGGCTCGCGACGCCGAGCACGTCTACGTGTTCCAGCGCACGCCGTCGTCGGTCGACTGGCGCCGAAACAAGCCCACCGACCCCGAGTGGTGGGCCTCGCTCGAACCCGGCTGGCAGCGCCAGCGGCGCGAGAACTTCAACGCCATCTCGATGGGTCGGGCGGTGGAGGTGGACCTGGTCGACGACGGCTGGACCGACATCTTCCGGGCGATCTCGTCGCCGAAGGGTGAGAACCGGCCGCGCACCCGCGAAGAGCGCGATCGCATCGTGGAGCTGACCGACTTCCAGAAGATGGAGGAGATCCGTGGACGGGTGGCCGCCACCGTCGCCGATCCCACCACGGCTGAGTTGCTGAAGCCGTACTACCGGGTGATGTGCAAGCGGCCCACGTTCAACGACGAGTACCTCGAGTGCTTCAACCGCCCCAACGTCACGCTCGTCGATGTCAGCGAGAGCAAGGGTGTCGAGCGCATCACCGAGCGCGGGGTGGTGGCGAACGGTCACGAGTACGAGGTCGACCTCATCGTCTACGCGTCGGGCTTCGAGTCGTCGCCCGATCTGCGTCGCCGCACGGGTGTCGACCTGATCGGCCGCAACGGGGTGCACTACGACGAGCACCGCAGCCGCGGGTTGAAGACCCTGCACGGCTTCGCCACCCGCGGGTTCCCGAACCTGTTCTCGATCGGTATCTCGCAGAATGCGTTCAGCGTGAACATGACATCGATGTTCGACGACCAGGCCCGCCACATCGCCTACATCGTCGCCGAGGCCATGAGTCGTGGAGCCCGCACGGTGGAGCCCACCGAGGAGGGTCAGAACGCGTGGGCTGCACAGCTCACACCGCCCAGCTCCGGCGGCGACGGCGGGGGAGGGTTCCTCAAGTCGTGCACGCCCGGCTACTACAACAACGAGGGCCGTGCCAGCGGCGGGAACACCTTCCTCGGGGCGTACCCGCGCGGCATCAACGCCTTCAACCAACTGCTCGACGACTGGCGCGCCGCGGGCGATCTCGACGGCCTGGAGCTGACCTTCGAGCGGTGAGCCGGTGGCCGGCTACTTGCCGGCCTTCACGATCCCGTGCTCGATCATCGAGTCGGCCATCGATACCACCATCTCCTCCAGTCGACGCGGCTGCCAGCCGAGCACCCGTCGGATCTTGGCGTTGTCGATGTCTTGCCGCACGCCGAGATCGTTCAGCGCCAGCTGCGCGGTTTTGTCCCACAGGGCGACCATCTTCAGCACCGGGCCGGGCAGCTTGCCGGTGGGGACCTTGAACCCCTTCGGCCCGAGATGGGCGGCGAGGATGTTGGCGATCTCGCGCAGCGAATGGTCGGCCTCGGCGCAGATGAACCGCTGCCCAGCAGCACCGGGAGCGGTCATCGCGGCCACGTGGGCAGCGGCCACGTCGCGCACGTCGACGCACGCGTAGTGGATGTCGGGGATGGCGGGGAAGTCGCGGTCGATGAGCTTCTTCACCGCTTCGCCCGAGGTGCCCCAGTCGCTCGACAGCAACGGCCCCAGCACGAGGCCGGGGTTGATGACGGCGAGCGACATCGTCGACTCGCTGCCCAGCTCGCCCATGGCGTCCCACGCTGCCCGCTCGGCGATCGCCTTCGACTTCTCGTAGGTGCCGATGCGCTTGTCGTCGATGTTCGACCAGTCGTCCTCGGTGAACACCCGGTCGCGGTCGCGGCCGTACAGCACGGCGGCCACCGACGAGGTGAGCACCACACGTTCCACTCCGGCGCTGCTGGCGGCGCGCAGCACGCGCAGCGCCCCGTCGCGGGCGGGGACGATCAACTCGTCGGGGTTCTTCGGCGGCGTGCGGGGGATGGGGCTGGCGACGTGGAGCACGTACCGGCACCCGGCGACGGCCTCGTCCCACCCAGCGTCGGCGGTGAGGTCGGCGGCGACGACCTCGAAGCGGTCGGCCAGACCGGCCCGGCCGGCATCGCTGAGGTGGGGTCGTAGCACGTCGGCCACCTCGGCCGTGCGGCTGGCGGAACGGGCCGTGCCACGCACCCGGTAGCCGGCCTCGAGCAACTGGAGCATGCAGTGCTGGGCGATGAAGCCCGTGGCGCCGGTGACGAGCACGGTGTCGGTCGCGCGTGCTGGCGATGAATCGGTCATGGTGTCCTCCTGGTGTGGGCGAGCAGGTTCCACGCGCCCTCGAGCGTCTGGTCGACGAGGTCGTCGTGCAGTGGGATGTGTCGTTCGCGCATGCTGCGCACCACCCCGACCAGTCCGCCGTACACCTGGGCGACCAGCAGCGCCGGGTCGCCGGAGCGCACCGCGCCCGCGCGCTGCCAGTCGGCGATCAGGGCCCACATGGCGGTGTCGAGGTCGAGCGCCACCTGTCGGCTCTCGTCGTCGAGGTAGGGCTGATGGTGGTGGTTCTCGAGGAAGGCGAAGCCGGCTTGGTTGTCGATCACGAACCGGCACAGGCGCCGCCAGATGCCTTCGAACACCTCGGCCGGGGGAGCGTCGCGGTCGAGACCGTCGAGCAGTGCGGCGCTCATCGCCGTCTTCCAGCGGCGGTACAGCGCGTTCACCACGCCCTGCTTGCCGGGGAAGTAGCGGTAGATGGTGCCTGTGGCCACGCCGGCCTGCTCGGCCAGGAGTGGTACGGGCGTTGCGCCGAAGCCGCGCGACTCGAACAGGTCGAGTGCCGAGTCGAGGATGGCGGATGCTTTCGGCATGGTGAATGAATGTTCATTCATCCTGCGGTGTGCTGTCAAGGCGTTCAGCAGAGGCCGGTTCGGGCCTGGTTGAATCGCGACGTGACTTCCACCGATCTGGCCCTGGTCGCCGAGCGTCTCGCTCCCGTCGTCGAGCAGATGCTCGCCGACCACCCGTCGCTGCCGTCGGCTGCGGTGGCGCTGCGCGGGCCCGACGGGCAACGCGCCGAGGTGGTGCGCGGTGTCGCCGACACGGTGACCGGCGAGCCGATCTCTGGCGCGCACTCCTATCGCATCGCCTCGTGCACGAAGCCGTTCGTGGCCGCTGCAGTGGTGTCGCTCGCGAGCGAGGGAGCAGTTGCACTCGACGCGCCCGTCATCGACTTCGTCGCGCCTGCCGCGGCCGATGTGTTCGCTGCGTACGAGCACGCCCGGGTGGTGACCGTTCGTCAGGCGCTGCAGCACCGCAGCGGCCTCGTCGACCACACGATGTTCCCCGAGTTCAACGCATCGGTCACCGCCCCGTGGACACCGCTGCAGCAACTCGCTATCGCAGCCGGGAAGCCGGCGCTGTTCGCCCCCGGCACGGCGATGTCGTACAGCGACTCGGGCTATGTGCTGTTGGGCCAGATGATCGAGCACCTCACCGGCCAGTCGCTGTCGGCAGCAGTGCGCGCCCGGGCGGGCCTCGACGCATCGACCATGCCGTCGCTCCACTGGGAGGTGTTCGAGCCTGCGCCGTCGGGTTCGCCGCGGGCGCACCAGTGGTTCGAAGGGAACGACTCGTTCGACTGGAACCCGTCGTTCGACCTGTTCGGAGGTGGGGGACTGGTGTCGACCCTCGACGATCTCACCTGCTGGTGGTCGAACTGGTTCACCGGCGTGCACGGCCACATCGCCACGCACCTCGCCGAGCCGGCACCCGCCGTCGGCCCCGACGGAGTGCGGTTCCCCGGAGGCGACCGCATCGGCCTCGGCGTGTTCGGCCACAGTGTGGGCGAGGTGCAGGTGTGGTCGCACGGCGGGTTCTGGGGTCTCGAGACCGGCTACGTGCCCGACCTGGGCGTGGCGTACGCGCTGTCGATCACCCATCGGGCGCCCGGCCTACCCGGGCCGCTGCTGCTGGCCGACGCCGTCGTAGGTGCGCTCGTCGCCGGTAGCTGACCAATGGCGCCGACGGTGCGCCATCGGACCCTGTCGCTTGGGTGAGCGGTCCGTGACCATCAGCGCCAGACAGCAGCCGTCGAGCGCAGGATGCTCGGTGAGGCGGCGGATCCACGGAGGTGTGAGATGGGTGTCCCGAAGGTCTTGATCCGAAACGCGGGCCGGATCGCGTGCGGGGTGGCGGCCCTTGCGTTGATCGGTGCGTGCGGCGAGGACGATTCCACCACGCCAACCACCGCAGCGCCCACGACGGCTCCTCCCACGACACCGTCGACCACCGAGCCGGCACCGGACACGACCTCGATGGGCTCCAATGTGGAGAGCCTGAGTTACCTGATCCAGGGGCTCCTCACGACCGAGCAGATCGGGGGCGGGTGGGTCGACCAAGGTCGGCAGATCGTGCCGCCGGGAAGCAACCAACTGTCCGGTTTCCTGTGCGAGGAAGGCGAGGCCGCCGTGGCCGAACTCGGCGGGAGGCTCGACTCGCAGGTCTCCACCTCGTTCCGTCGAGCCGGAGATGTCGGGCTCAGCGTGTTCGAGTCGCTGATGTGGGGCGATCGTCAGCAGTTGACCGACGATGTCGCAGCGTTCACTGCCGCGGTCGAGGCCTGTGCAGGCACCGCCTACACCACGGCCGACCTCGGTGAGGTGTCGCTCGGCATCGATCCGACGCCCGACCTGGGCGTTGCTGTCGTGTCGTTCCACTTCGGTCCGGCAACCGTTCCGAGCGACACGCCGTGGTTCGAGCAGCGGGTCACCTCCGTGCTGCTGTCCGACCCGAGCCAGCCGGTGGCCCTCGTCGTCACCGTGGGAGCGGTGGTCACCCACGATCCGCCGACCGCCGAGCCGACGGTGCTGGAACCGGCAGAGTACGACCGCATCGTGGCGGCAGCGATCGACCGCATCATGCAAGGTCTGTGACCGGATCGAGCCGACCGTGTCGCTCATTCGGCTCGGTGCCCGTCGGCTGAAACCCGTTTGTCGGCAGGCGGGTGAGTGATCAGACTCAGCGCTATGCAGCGCCGCTTCACCCAGCTCGACGTGTTCACCGACCGCCCCTACTTCGGCAATCCGCTGGCGGTGGTGGTCGACAGTGAGGGGCTCGACACGGCCGAGATGCAGCGCTTCGCCAATTGGACGAACCTGTCGGAGACGACGTTCTTGCTGCCGCCCACCGATCCTGCGGCCGACTATCGAGTGCGCATCTTCACCCCGGTGGCCGAGCTGCCCTTCGCCGGTCACCCCACTCTCGGTTCCGCACACGCCTGGCTGGCACATGGCGGAGTGCCCCGCCGTGCAGGTCTGGTGGTGCAGGAGTGTGGGGTGGGGCTCGTCAGCGTCCGGGTAGACGGCGATGCGCTGGCGTTCGCGGCGCCGCCGTTGCTGCGTGGTGGCCCGGTCGACGAGGCCACGTTGCAGCAGGCGGTCGACGAGCTCGGCATCGGCCGCGACGACGTGGTCGATGCCACCTGGGCCGACAACGGGCCGGGATGGCTCGGCCTGCTGCTGCGGTCGGCCGACGAGGTGCTGGCCATCCGGCCGAACGCAATGCAGCTCACCATCGGCGTCGCCGGGCCGTACCCGGCGGGGTCGCCGTACGCGTACGAGGTTCGGGCCTTGTACTCCGACAGCGGCCTCACCCTCGAAGACCCGGTGACGGGCAGCCTGAATGCATCGCTGGCACAGTGGCTCATCGCCACCGGCCGGTTCACAGCGCCGTACGTCGCCTCGCAGGGCACCGTGCTCGGCCGAGCCGGGAAGGTGCGCATCACCACCGACGACGTCGGGGCCGTGTGGGTGGGCGGCGACGTGGTCACCTGTGTCACCGGTACCGTCGA
>JBEICS010000132.1:0-6148 GCA_040383925.1 Acidimicrobiaceae bacterium
AGCGACATCGACAGCACGGTCGACCGGTCGCTGGCAGGCGGCCACTCGACCTCGGTGCCGGGGCGCATCGCGGTGACCAGCACGAACGGCAGACGGCGCACCCCGGTGGCCAACGCGCCGAGGAGGTCGAGGACCACCTGGTCGGCCCAGTGCAGATCGTCGATCCACAGCACCATCGGCCCACGCGCCGTGCGCAGTTCGACCACCCGGGTGATGGCCCGGTGCACGCGGTCGCGTCGCACCGAGGGATCGAGCCGGTCGAGCGAGGTGGGGTGCCCCACCAGGTGGGCGAACACCTCGACCAGACGTTCCACCTCGACTGCGTCGCCGCTGTCGCCGAGCAACCGTTCCGAGCGCCTGAGCGCTTCGTCGCGCACCTCGTCGACCGGCAGGTCGGCATCGAGCCCCATATGGCCGGCGAGCGCCGACGCGATGGGCGACCAGACGTTGCTCTCGCCGTACGGCGCGCACGCCCCCTCCAGCACGAGCGCTCCCGGCAGACCGGCGCCGTCGAGCGTGGCGACCACCTCTTCGACCAGGCGGCTCTTGCCTACGCCGCCCTCGCCGGTGATGTTCAGCACCAGGCTGCGACCCTCGGCGGCGACGAGTCGTAGTGCAGCGTGCACCAGACCGAGTTCGGCGCCGCGACCCACCAACCGGAGATCGGAGCGACGCAGACGGAAGCCCGGAGGGGCGAGCATGTCGAGCGCCAGCCACGTGTTCAGCGACTGCTCGCGACCGCGCGGCTGCAGGAGGCTGGAGTCGTCGTACCGGACGATGTCGGCGGTGAGCGCGTACGTGGCCTCGCCCACCAGCACGCCGCCGGGCGGCGCTGCCGCCTGCAGACGCGACGCGGTGTTCACGACATCGCCCATCGCCGTGTAGTCGGCACCGGCGAGCGTTCCCATCAGCACCTCGCCGGTGTTGATGCCGATGCGCATGCGCAGCGGAGGGTCGAGGGCCTGCTCGGCGCTGTAGGCCACCAGCGTCTCGTGCATGCGCAGTGCGGCGCGCACGGCACGTTCGGCATCGTCCTCGTGCGCCACCGGGGCGCCGAACAGGGCGAGCACACCATCGCCGAGCAGTTTGTCGACCCGCCCGCCGAACCCGGTGATCACCTCGGCCAGCCGGGCGAAGAGCCGATCGATGAGCCGCTTCACGCTCTCGGGGTCGCGGTGTTCGGCCAGGCTGGTGAATCCCACCACGTCGGCGAACAGCACCGTGACGATGCGACGCTCCTCCGACTGCACCGCGGCCACGGCGTGGCCGCACGACGAGCAGAAACGCGCCCCTTCGGCGACAGGGGTGGCGCACGAGGGACAGAGCATCAACATCCAAGCGTACGGCCTATCAGCGACGGGAGTTCCGCCATCGGAAGGATGAAAAACGGCGCCCGAGCCGGTTCACTGTGGGCCATGACCGCTGCGACCCCCGACGCATCACTCACCCCTCTCACCGGAGCTGCCGCCGCCGGCGCCGTCGACGCCATGAAGGTGTACGGCCGTGGCGACAGCGAGGTGCGCGCCCTCGACGGTGTCACCGTTGCGTTCGAGAAGGGCCGCTTCACCGCCATCATGGGCCCGTCGGGCTCGGGCAAGAGCACGCTGATGCACTGCCTGGCCGGCCTCGACTCGCTCACCAGCGGTGCGGTGTACATCGGCGAGACCTATCTCGCAGCGCTGAACGACAAGCAGCTCACCGAGCTGCGCCGCACCCAGGTGGGCTTCATCTTCCAGGCCTACAACCTGGTGCCCACCCTCACCGCGCTCGAGAACATCACGCTCCCTCTGCTGCTCGGCGGCACCAAGGGCGACCAGCAGTGGATCGACCGCGTCATCGACACCGTCGGCCTGCGCGACCGCCTGAGCCACCGACCGAGCGAACTGTCGGGTGGCCAGCAGCAGCGTGTCGCTGTGGCCCGCGCCCTGGCCAGCCAGCCGACGATCATCTTCGCCGACGAGCCCACCGGCAACCTCGACAGCCGCACGGGTGCCGAGATCCTGTCGTTCATGCAGTTGGCCGTGCGCGAGTTGGGCCAGACCATCGTGATGGTCACCCACGACCCCGTGGCCGCCAGCTATGCCGACCGCGTGATCTTCCTGGCCGACGGCCGCATCGTCGACGAGATGGCCGAGCCCACGGCCGAGCGCGTGCTCGACCGCATGAAGCGCTTCGGGGAGTGACCCTGTGTTCCGCATCGCGCTGAAGAGCACCTTGGCGCGCAAGGGCCGGCTCTTCCTCACGGCCGGCGCCGTCATCGCCGGGTGCGCCTTCCTGAGCGGCGTGTTCGTGTTCAGCGACACCATCAGGGCCAGCTTCAACACCCTGTTCGCCAACGCATACGCGGGCACCGACGCGTTCGTGCGGTCGAGCAACGTCATCGAGGGTGACTTCGGCGACGAGAGCCGCGACCGCATGAACGCCTCGATCGTCGCCGACGTGGCCGCCCAGCCCGGCGTCAGCGCCGCCTACGGCGATGTGCAGGGCTTCGCCCGCATCGCCACCAGCGACGGCACCGTCCTCGGCCAAGTGGGACCGCCCAAGTACGGCGGCGCCTTCATCGACGCCGCCGAGTCGCCGTGGCAGCTCGCCGAGGGCACGGCTCCGGCGTCGGCCGGCGAGGTGGTCATCGACCGCCGCTCGGCGAAGGAAGGCACGGTGAAAGTGGGCGACACGGTGTCGATCACCGGCGCCGGTGGCGTACGCGACTTCACCGTCAGCGGCATCGCCAGGTTCGCCGGCAACGACACCGCCGGTGGTTCCACCTGGGCGCTGTTCGACCTGGCCACCGCCAGCGAGTTCGTGGTGGGCCAGCCCGACCGGATCGACTCGGTCATCGTGGTGGGCGACGGTTCACTCGACGACGAGGCCCTCGCCTCGTCCATCCAGCAGGCGCTGGCAGGCAGCGAGGTGGAGGTGCTCACGGGCGCCGAGATCACCGCCGAGAACCAGGACGCCGTCGAGCAGGGGCTCAGCTTCTTCACCACGTTCCTCACCATCTTCGCCGCGCTCTCGCTGTTCGTCGGCAGCTTCATCATCTACAACGTGTTCAGCATCAGCGCCGCCCAGCGCCAGCGCGAGAACGCATTGCTGCGGGCCGTCGGCGCCAGCCGCGGCCAGGTCACCCGTGTGCTGTTCACCGAGGCGCTCGTGGTCGGTGTGCTGGGCGGTGTGGTGGGCTTCGGTGCCGGCGTGCTGCTGGCCACCGGCATCATGAAGCTGCTCAGCGCCACCGGATTCGGACCCAGTGGCACCGAACTCACCGTCAGCCCCTCGGCGTTCCTCATCACCCTCGTGGTGGGTGTGGCCGTCACGCTGGTGTGTGCGGTCGTTCCCGCCATCCGGTCGGGTCGGGTGCCGCCGCTCGCCGCGTTGCGCGATGTGTCGGTCGACAAGTCGGCCGTCTCGCGCGGTCGCCTCGTCACCGGTGTGGTCTTCCTCGCCATCGCCGCGGTCGGCGTGGTGCTGGGGCTCACCGCCGACCCGGTGTGGCTGGCCGTGGGCGTCGTGGGCCTGTTCGTGTCGCTGGTGGTGCTGGGCCCGCTCGTGGCGGCACCGGTGGCCCGTCTGCTCACGCCGGCGCTGCGTTCGGTCCGTGGTGTCACGGGCGAGATCGCGGCCCGCAACGCGGCCACCAGCCCGAAGCGCACCGCACTCACGGCTGGCGCCCTGGGCATCGGCCTCGCCCTGCTGGTAGGCGTGTCAACCCTCGGTTCGTCGATCAAGTCGTCCATTCGCGACACCATCGGCGAGCAGTTCACCGGCGACTTCGCCGTCTCCACCAGCGACGCCGAGGGCAGCGGGTTCGGTGGTCTGCCGAGCACCCTGGCCGACGAGCTCGTCACCGTGCCCGAGGTCGACGCTGCGGTGGGCATCGGCATCAACCTGCTGAACGTCACCGAGGACGGCAAGCCATCGGTGAAGCGGGTACTCACGCTCGACCCCGCCCAGGCGGCCGCACTGTTCGACCTGCCGTTCACCGCCGGCAGCTGGGCCGACCTCGACGAGAACGGCATCCTCGTGGCGGCCGACAAGGCTTCGCGCGACGGCCTGCAGGTGGGCAGCACGCTCGAGGTGTCGTTCCAGGACCAGTCCAAGCGCACCCTCACCGTGGCCGGCCTGTTCGACGGCGACACGTTCGGCAACCTCATCGTCAGTCGTGCCTTGTACCAGGGGCAGGACCTGCCCCTGTTCGACGCGCAGATCCTCGTCAGCACCGCCGACGGGGTGAGCGAGGCCGATGCCGAGGCCGCCATCCGAACGGTCACCGACAACTATCCCACCAGCAAACTGCAGACGCGCGACCAGTTCATCGCCGACCAGACCAAGCAGGTCGACGGGTTCCTCAACTTCATCTACGCACTGCTGCTGATGTCGGTGTTCATCGCCGTGCTCGGCATCGTCATCACCCTGCTGCTGGCCGTGTACGAACGGCGCCGCGAACTGGGCCTGGTACGGGCCATCGGCATGACCCGCCCGCAGGTGCGCAGCAGCATCCGCTGGGAGGCCTTCGTCACCGCCGTGCTCGGTGTGGTGATGGGCGTGGGCCTCGGCGTGTCGCTCGGCTGGATCGTGGTGAAGGCGTTGGCCGACCAGGGGCTCGAGTCGTTCAGCGTGTCGGTGTTGTCGATCAGCCTGTTCGCCGCCCTGGCCATCGTGTTCGCCATCATCGCCGCCTGGTGGCCGGCCACCCGCGCCGCCAAGAGCGACATCCTGCAGGCCATCGCCACAACCTGAGTTCGGGCACCTGAGTCCGACTACCTGAGTTCGGGCACCTGAGTTCGGGCACCTGAGTTCGGGCACCTGATTCGCCGGTACCCTGGCCGCATGTTCCGGCTCGCCTGGCGCAGCGTCATCGCCCGCTTCGGACGCATCCTGCTGACGGCACTCGCCATCATCGCCAGCACTGCGTTCCTGTCGGGCACGTTCATCTTCAAAGACACCGTCGGCCGCACCTTCGACGCCCTGTTCGCGCAGGTGTACGACGACGTCGATGCGTACGTGCAGAGCGGCGACACCGTCGAGACCGCGTTCGGCTTCGAGGTGCGCGGCAAGATCGCCCTCGACACCGTCGACCTGGTGGCCACTGTGCCCGGTGTGGCCGACGCCCAGGCGTTCGTGCAGGGCGACGCCGTGGTCATCGATCCCGCCGGCGACCCTGTGTCGCCGCGCACCTCACCCAACTTCGGCAGCACCATCAACAGCGGTGCCCTCTCGGTGTGGCGCATCGCCGAGGGCCGCGCCCCCACCGGGCCCGCCGACGTCGTGCTCGACCGGGCGACGGCCGACGACGCCGGCTACCGGGTGGGCGATGAGGTGAAGGTGAACGCCGAGGGCGGCTCACGCACCTTCACCCTCGTCGGCATCGCGGTCTACGACGACATCGCCTCCCCCGGCAACGCCACCTGGGCCCTGTTCGACGGTGCCACCGCCTCGGAGTTCGTGGCCAAGCCCGGCTTCGTCGATGCCGTGCTGGTACTGGGCGACGGCACGCTCAGCGACGACGAGCTGGCTGCCCGCGTGCAGCAGGCCATCACGGCGGCGCGGCCCGACACATCGTTCGAGACGCTCACGGGCGCCGGCATCACCGAGCAGACGCAGACCGACATCGAACAGGGACTGCAGTTCTTCACCCTGTTCCTGGCGATCTTCTCGATGATCGCCCTCGGGGTGGGCAGCTTCGTCATCTACAACGTGTTCTCGATCACTGCAGCGCAACGCCGACGCGAGCACGCGCTGCTGCGCGCGGTCGGTGCCAGCCGTCGCCAGGTCACCCGGCTCATGCTGGGCGAAGCACTCGCTGTGGGCGTGGTCGGTTCGCTGCTCGGTCTGGTGGGCGGCATCGGACTCGCCATCGGCATCCGCGAGCTGCTCGAGGTGCTGGGCTTCGGCATCCCCGCCCGCGGCCTGGCCGTCGAGCAGTCCACCGTGGTCATCACGCTCGCTGCCGGCCTCGTCACCACGTTCGTCGCCGCACTCGTCCCGGCCCTGGCCGCGGGCCGCATCTCGCCGGTGGCCGCCATGGCCGAGACCGCGATCGAGCGCCGGCGCCCGATGGGCCGCCGTATCGCCCTCGCGCTCGTCAGCATCGCGCACTGCATCGGCGCCACCGTTGCCGTCACCCCCGGCGCCGACGCACTGCTGTTGG
>JBEICS010000133.1:0-6124 GCA_040383925.1 Acidimicrobiaceae bacterium
CGCAGGCCCACCTCGTGACTGTCGACGATGTCGTCGAACCAGTCGTCGAAGGGCAGCAGGTCCCACCACAGCGGGCGGAACTCGCGCACATTGTTGGTCAGCACCCCCAGGCGCACCCCGTGGGTGCGCAGGTCGCGCACCAAGTCGACCACCGGGCCGTTGGGCTCGAAGCGCATCCGTGGCGCGCCCGGCGCCGGTGCCGGCAGGGGCTCGATGCCGGCCGCGGTGAGTAGCGCGCTGGTGAGTTCGCGATGCTCGGCCAGGCTGATCTCGCCGCGCTCGAGGCGGTGCCAGGGGTGGTCGGTGTCGGTGCCGTAGTCGCCCATCAGGACTCGCATCACCGTGTCGGGGTGATGGTCGGGGTATCGCTTGGCGATGTCCTTCGGTCGACCGTTGCGCGACAGCACGCCGCCGAGGTCGAAGATCACCGTGTCGACCGCTGCAGACGCCATCGGCACAGTCTTGCTGCCCGGGGACGGCCGGATCGATTCCGGTAGGATTCGACCTCGCATGAAACTCCTCGACCGAGTCCTCCGCGCTGGCGAGGGCAAGAAGCTCAAGGCGCTCCAGGGCCTCGTGCCCCACGTGAACGATCTCGAGCCGGCCATGAAGGCACTCAGCGACGACGCGCTGCAGGCCAAGACGGCCGAGTTCCGCACCCGCCTCGACCGTGGTGAGAGCCTCGACGACCTGCTGGTCGAGTCGTTCGCCGTGGTGCGCGAGGCAGCCTTCCGCGTGATCGGGCAGCGTCACTTCGATGTGCAGATCATGGGCGGCGCCGCCCTGCACTTCGGCTGGGTGGCCGAGATGAAGACCGGCGAGGGCAAGACCCTCGTCAGCAGCCTGCCCGCCTACCTCAACGGTGTGGGTGGCAAGGGCGTGCACCTGGTGACGGTGAACGACTACCTGGCCCGCCTCGGTGGCGAGAACATGGGCCGCATCCACCGCTGGCTGGGCCTCAGCGTGGGCCTCGTGGTGCCCGGCTTCCAGGAGAAGCCGGCCGAGAAGCGGCTCAACTACGGCTGCGACATCACCTACGGCACCAACAACGAGTTCGGCTTCGACTACCTGCGCGACAACATGGCGGGCACGCTGGCCGACAAGGTGCAGCGCGGTCACAACTTCGCCATCGTCGACGAGGTCGACTCCATCCTCATCGACGAGGCCCGTACCCCGCTCATCATCAGCGGCCGCCTCGCCGATGCCGCCAAGCTCTACTACCGCTTCGCCAGCGTCGTGCGGTCGCTGCGCCGCGACGTCGACTACGAGGTGGAAGAGGACAAGCGCGTCGTCGTGCCGCTCGAGGCCGGTATCGAGAAGGTCGAGCAGGCGCTCGGCATCGACAACCTCTACGACGAGGTGCAGCAGAACCTGGTGCACCAGTTGGTGGTGGCCCTGAAGGCCAAAGAGCTGTACCGCCGCGACAAGGACTACATCGTCCAGAACGGCGAGGTGAAGATCGTCGACGAGTTCACCGGCCGCGTGCTCGAGGGCCGCCGGTGGAGCGAGGGCATCCACCAGGCCGTCGAGGCCAAAGAGGGCGTGAAGATCAAAGAGGAGAACCAGACCCTCGCCACGATCACCCTGCAGAACTACTTCCGCATGTACGACAAGCTCGCCGGCATGACGGGTACGGCCCAGACCGAGGCTGCCGAACTGTCCAGCACCTACAACCTGTCGGTGGTGCCCATCCCCACCAACCGTCCGGTGGCGCGTGTCGACCAGCCCGACCTCATCTACAAGAGCGAGAGCGCCAAGTTCGGTGCCGTGGCCGACGACATCGCCACCCGCTACGAGCTCGGTCAGCCGGTGCTGGTGGGCACGGTCAGCGTCGAAAAGAGCGAGCGGCTGTCGAAGTTGCTGGCCAAGCGCGGGATCGAGCACGAGGTGCTGAACGCCAAGCAGCACAGCCGTGAGGCGCTGGTGGTGGCCCAGGCGGGTCGCCTGCACGCCGTCACCGTGGCCACCAACATGGCCGGCCGTGGCGTCGACATCATGCTCGGCGGCAATCCCGAGGGCATGGCCCATCACGAGGTGCTGAAGGAAGGGTTCCCGGCCGAGGTGCTGGTCGACGCGTTCGCCCTGCCGGCCGAGACCACCCCCGAGTTCGACGAGGCCCGCCGGGCCGCGTTGGCCCGCTACGACGCCCTGCTCATCGAGTTCAAGGCGCAGTGCGCCGCCGACGGCCAGCAGGTGAAAGACCTCGGTGGCCTCTACGTGCTGGGCACCGAGCGTCACGAGAGCCGCCGCATCGACAACCAGTTGCGTGGCCGCTCGGGCCGCCAGGGCGACCCCGGTGAGAGCCGCTTCTACCTCAGCCTCGACGACGAACTGATGCGGCTGTTCGCCACCGGTGCGCTGAGTTGGGTGATGGGCCGTGCCCTGCCCGACGACGAGGCCATCGAGGCGAAGATGGTCACCAAGGCCATCGAGCGGGCGCAGAGCACCGTCGAACAGCGCAACGGCGAGATCCGCAAGAACGTGCTGAAGTACGACGAGGTGATGAACGAGCAGCGCAAGGTGATCTACCAGCGCCGCGACCAGATCCTCGAGGGCGCCGACCTGAAGGCGGCAGCGATGGAGTACCTCGCCGACGCCGTCGACAGCCTCATCGACACCCACTGCGCCAGTGCGGCCGACGACGAATGGGATCTCGACGGCCTGGCCACCGAGTTGCGCTCGTTCTGGCCCAGCGACATCGCCGCGACCTCGCTCGGGACGTGCCGCTCGACCGACCAGATGTACGACCTCGTCATGGCCGATGCGTCGACGTACTACGAGCGCCGCGAGGCCGAACTGGGCAGCGAGGTGATGCGCGATGTCGAGCGTCAGGTGATGCTGCGCATCATCGACCAGCGCTGGCGCGAGCATCTCGACGAGATGGACTACCTGCAGGAGGGCATCAACCTGCGAGCCATGGGTCAAAAGGACCCGCTCACCGAGTGGCAGCGCGAAGGCTTCGAGATGTTCGGGCAGATGATGAAGGGCATCGCGCAGGACTTCGTGAAGTACGTCATGCACGTGCAGGTGGTGCGCCAGGAGGCGCCGGCCCCGGTGGTGCAGAACGTGCAGCAGTCGTCGAGCGACGACCTGCCCCAGGGCGGTGGGTTCGCCGCCGCCGCCCAGGCCGCAGCAGCGGCCGGCGAGATCGACCCGGCGGTGGCCGCCACCGCTGCGGCCCCCGCGCCGGTGAAGCAGCAGACCGTGGTGAAAGACGAGTGGTCGAAGACACCGCGCAACGCGCCGTGCCCGTGCGGTAGCGGCAAGAAGTTCAAGCAGTGCCACGGCGCCACGATCTGACGGACCAGCACCCATGCGCGACTTCACCGACGACCTCCGCGATCTACGCCGCCGCCTCGGCGAGGCCGAGGGCTACCTGAAGATCGGCGCCAACCGGGTGCGCCTGGTCGAACTCGAGGCCGAGATCGGCCGCCCCGACCTGTGGGACGACCCCGACTATGCCAAGAAGCTGAACGGCGACTACGCCAACGTGAAGGGCGACATCGACCTGTTCGACCAGCTCAGCCGCGAACTCGACGACGCCGAGGTGCTGCACGAGTTGGCCCGCGAGATGGACGACGAGAGCCAGGAGCCCGACATCGATGCGGCCCGGGTGCACCTCGCCGCACAACTCGACATGCTCGACCTGCGCAGTCTGTTCACCGGTGAGTACGACAGCCTCGACTGCATCGTGCAGATCAACGCCAAAGACGGTGGTGTCGACGCCCAGGACTGGAGCGAGATCCTGCTGCGCATGTACACCCGCTGGGCCGAGCGGCGTGGCTTCACCGTCGAGGTCGACGGCATCAGCGAAGGCACCGAGGCGGGCATCTTGTCGGCCGAGTTCACCATCCACGGCCGCTACGCGTACGGGCTGATGACCGCCGAGCGGGGCACGCATCGCCTGGTGCGCATCAGCCCGTTCGACAACCAGGGCCGGCGCCAGACCAGTTTCGCATCGGTGCAGGTGTGGCCGGTGCTCGAGGACCCGGATGTCGAGGTGAACGAGAGCGACATCCGCATGGAGGTGTTCCGCGCCAGCGGCGCCGGCGGCCAGCACGTGAACAAGACCTCGTCGGCGGTGCGGCTGATCCACGAACCCACCGGTCTGGTGTCGTCGAGCCAGGAAGAACGCAGTCAGCTGCAGAACCGCGAGAAGGCGATGAACCGCCTGCGCACGATGATCGCCGCACGGGTGATCGAAGAGCGCGAGGCCGAACTCGACCGCATCGCCGGCCGTCAGGCGCAGGTGGGCTGGGGCAGCCAGATCCGCTCGTACGTCCTGCAGCCCTACCAGATGGTGAAAGACCTGCGTACCGAGGTCGAGACCAGCAACGTGGCCGCCGTCATCGACGGTGATGTCGACGAGTTCATGGAGGGCTACCTCCGCTGGCGACGCCGCGAAGCGGACTGAGCGAACTAGGGTCGAACCGCCATGATCCGGCTGGAGAACGTCACCAAGAGCTACAGCACCGAGGTGGTCGCGCTGCGCGATGCCAGCTTCGACATCGCCAAGGCCGAGTTCGTCTTCCTCGTCGGTCCGTCGGGTTCGGGCAAGAGCACCCTGTTGCGCCTGATGAACCGGCAGGAGAAGCCCGAGAAGGGCTCGGTGTGGGTGGCCGGCCGCAACATCAACGAGATGCCCGATTCGAAGGTGCCGCTGCTGCGGCGCAACATCGGCAACATCTTCCAGGACTACAAGCTGCTGCCCAACAAGACAGTGTTCGAGAACGTCGCATTCGCGCTCGAGGTGATCGGCCGGCCCAAGCACGTCATCCGTCAGCAAGTGCCCGCAGTGCTCGACCTGGTGGGCCTGAACGGCAAGCAGGAGCGGTTCCCGCACCAGCTCAGCGGTGGCGAGCAGCAGCGTGTGTCGATCGCCCGGGCGTTCGTGAACCGGCCACTCATCCTGTTGGCCGACGAACCCACCGGCAACCTCGACCCGGCCACGGGCGAGGGCATCATGCGCCTGCTCGACCGCATCAACAAGACCGGTACCACCGTGGTGATGGCCACCCACGACCAGCGCATCGTCAACATGATGCGCAAGCGCGTGGTGCAGCTCGACCGTGGCATCATCGTGCGCGACCAGGCCCGCGGTGTCTATGAGTAGGGCGGCCGACTGATGCTTTCGCGACTCAGCTACATGTTCCGCGAGATGTGGGCGAGCCTGCGCCGCAACCTCACGCTCACCGCGGCCGCCATCATCACGGCGTCGGTGTCGCTGCTGCTGTTCGGCCTCACCCTGCTCATCCAGCGCGGCTTCGACAACCAACTGTCGCAGTGGTCGGGCGGCGTGAAGATGATCGTCTACGTCGAGAACGACGCCTCGCCCGAGCAGCTCGCCGTCATCCGCGAAGCGCTCGAGAGCACGCCCGACATCGTCGACGTGCCGAAGCTGCAGTACCTCGACGTGCAGCAGTCGCTGGTCGAGGCCCAACGCCTGTTCGCGGCCGACCCCGAGACGCTGCAGCTGCTGAACGACCAGAACATCCCGTCGCAGTTCAAGGTGGTGCCCACCGACACGGAAAACGCCGCGCTGCTGCAGCAGTTGAGCTCGGGGTTCAAGAAGTTGCCCAAGGTGTACAAGGTGTCCATCCCGAGCGACTTCATCGAGGTGCTCGGCAGCCTGAAGGGCTTCATCGGCATCTGGCTCTTTCTCATCACCGGGTTCTTGCTGCTGTCGGCCGTGCTGCTCATCTGGAACACCATCCGCACCGCCATCTTCGCCCGGCGCCGCGAGATCGAGGTGATGAAGTTGGTGGGTGCCACCAACTGGTTCATCCGCGTGCCGTTCATGCTCGAGGGCCTGTTCCAGGGCTTCGTCGGTGGTGTGATGGCCAGCGGGGCGATGCTGCTGTTGAATGCCAACTGGACCAGCGGTGTGGAAGGGTTCCCCAACAGTTCCGGGCTGAAGGCCTTCGTGGTCACCGACGGCTATCCGCTGTGGATCGTGTTCTGGATCGTGCTGCTGGGCATGCTCGTGGGCGCCATCGGTTCGGGCATCGCGGCCTCCAGGTTCCTCGACGTCTGAGCCTGCTGCCTACAGTCCACGCATGGACTACACGCAGATCCGCTACGACGTCGCCGACCACATCGCCACCATCACCCTGAACCGGCCCGA
>JBEICS010000134.1:0-6078 GCA_040383925.1 Acidimicrobiaceae bacterium
CCTCGCTGGTGAGCGACCCGTCGTACGGCGCCGGCCGCTACTGCATCGACTCGGCGGTCGTCACGGCGCTGGCAGGCGACGACTTCATCGCTCAGAAGTGGGTGGCGGCCGATCCGGCGCTCGGTTTCCTCGACGCCACCGGCGCCGTGGTGCCCGTCACCACCTCGGAATGCCCGCGCTACGTGAGCGGCGGCACCGTGTACACCCGGTTCCCGTGCACCGCCCGGGTGCTGCCCGGCCAGACCATCGACTACCTCATCCGTGGCGTGAACAGCGGTACGAACCCGGCCACCCGCATCGTGCTGGTCGACGGTCTGCCCGTGCAGGGCGACACCGGTGTGCTGCTGTCGGGTCAGCAGCGCGGCACGCAGTGGAACAACCGACCGACGATGGCCTCGCCGGTGGTGAACGTCGAGGGCTACAGCGGTGCAGTCACCGAGTACGCCACGGCCACGTTCCCCGGTGCGATGTGCACCGCCGACCTCGGCGCACCGCCCTCGAGTTGCCCTGCGGGCTCGTTCGCCCCCGGTGTCAGCGCGGGCGCCACCGGCTTCCGCACGGTGCTCACGTTCTCCGGTGCCGACCTGCTGCAGCCCGGCGAGTCGTTCACGCTCACCTGGCAGATGCGCGCGCCGTCGTCGCTCACGAGTTCGCTCACCGAACCGATCGCCTGGAACTCGTTCGCCCTGCGGCCCACCTTCCAGGTGGGCAGCGGCACCACCACGCTGCCGGCCACCGAGCCGGTGAAGGTGGGTGTGGGCATGCCGCTCGGATCGTTCATGGTGACCAAGCAGGTCGACGGGCTGCCGCCCGGTATCCCGCTCGACCCGTTCGAGTTCGCCTATCGGTGCACGCTGGTCGGTTTCGACGGCACCACCGTCGTGGTGGCCGACGACGTGTTCGCCCTCGAAGACGGCGATGTGTTCACCGGTCCGCAGCTGCCGAAGGGGGCGAGTTGCCGGATCTGGGAGACCGACGCCCAGGGTGGGCAGTCACCCAACATCGGCGCCGACCAGGCCGCCGACATCACCATCGACTCGCTGCCCGGTCCGCAGGAGATCACCATCGTCAACACCTACGACAGCGGCTCGGTGACGCTGCACAAGTCGGTGGTGTGGGGTTCGGGCGTGGCCCCGGTCGCCATCACCGATCCGTTCCTGGTGTCGATCGAGTGCGGCTTCCCCACGCTGGGCGACGGCCTACCCGGCTTCCCCCAGTCGGTGCCGATCACCGACGGTGCGAGCGTCACCATCGCCGATCTGCCCGTGGGCACGACGTGCGTGGTGGAGGAGACCGACCGGCAGGGTGCCACCGTGACGATGATGAACCCGTCGAATGCCGAACCGGTGGAAGAGGACTCGGTCATCATCTCCGTCGCCCCCGACGCCGACGGCGGCACCGTCGTCGACATCGAGAACCACTACGAGACCGGCGGCATCGAACTCGTGAAGGTGCTCGACGGCGGCGCCTCGCAGTGGGCGCAGGGGCCGTTCGTGTTCGACATCGCATGTTCCTCCGGTGTGCTCCCGCCGGTGAACGAGACGGTCGTGCTCCAACCCGAAGACCTTTCCGCGACGATCAGCCCCATTCCAGCCGGCTATCAGTGCACGGTCATCGAGACCGACCGCGGCGGTGCCACCGATTCGGTCGTGTCGCCGGCGACGTTCACCATCCCCAACTACACCGCTGGCGCCGAGCCCCCGGGCCCGGTGCTGGTCACGTCGGTGAACCGCTTCGCCGGTGGGCGTCTGGCGCTCACCAAGGTGCTGACGGGGAGCGCGGCGACGCCGATGGCGAACGCGTTGTTCGGCGTGCGCGTGCTGTGCGAGCGCACGCTCACCGACGGCGACGGTGTGCAGACCATCGTCGATCGCACCGTGCAGCTGCGCGGCGGCGCCACCGTGGTGCTGCCCGAGGCGTTGCCCGTCGGCGCCCGGTGCTGGGCCGACGAGACCGCTACGGTCGGGGCCACGGCGGTTTCCGTGTCGCACACGGCAGCCAACAAGGTGGTCGTCACCGAGGCGAATCCCGACATCGCCATCACGGTCACCAACACCTATTCGGCGGGCGGTACGCGCGACCCGAGCGGTAGCGGCGACCCCGACACCGGCATCCGCCTCACCAAGCAGATCACGGGTGGTGCGGCGGCCTGGGCGAGGGGGCCGTTCGAGTTCGAGGTCACCTGCTCGATCGGCGGCTTCACCATGCCCACCTATTCGCTGACGCTCACCACCGTCGACCGGGTCGGGTTCGTGAACCCGATCCCGACCGGGTCGCTGTGCCGAGTGGTGGAGGTCGACAACGGCAGCGCGCCGGGCACCGCACCGGTGGAGATGGGTTGGGTCACCGTGCCCGCCCCCGACGCTCCGCCCGTCGACATCACGGCGGTGAACGACTTCCCGGGTGCGCAGCTCACCGTGGCGAAGCGCACGTCGGGCCCGGCCGGTTCGGCGCGATACGCCTTCTCGATCGCCTGCACGTCCACCCCCGACGGCGGTGCGTCGTTCCCGGTCGACCTGTCGGGCGATACCGCTGACGGCACCACCGCGGCCACGTTCACCCTGGCTGCTGGTCAGCAGCGCACCTACACCGTGCCCGATGGGGCCGTGTGCCGGGTGGTGGAGACCGACTCGGGAGGCGCCACCTCCACCAGTTACCAGATCACGGGTGGGCAACGGCCAGAGGCAATCACCGTGCGCGGCGACGTCACGGTCACCGTGACGAACACCTTCGGGGGATGGATGCCCACCACAGGCTCATCCGTGGGCCTGCTGCTGATCCAGTGGGCGATCGGTCTGATCGGCGCCGGCATGCTCACGTTGCGTGCCGCTCGTCGCAGCCAGCGTCGCGATCGTCGCCAGCGTCGTCTGCTGCTGCGCTGAGCGGTGGGGCCACCCCGCGGGTCTGTGGCAGACTCGTCGTCGGGGATGGCGACAGGGGTGTCGCCTGTTGACGACGAGGAGGTACGTCGGTGACCGTGACCGATCACTCGCAGGCAGGAGTGGGCCGCCAGGCCGAGACGCGTGACGTCGATGTCGTCGTGGTGGGTGCCGGGTTCGCCGGCATGTACCTGCTGCACCGATTGCGCGGCCTCGGCATGTCGGCCGTGGTCGTCGAAGCCGCCGACGACGTGGGCGGTACCTGGTACTGGAACCGGTACCCGGGCGCACGCTGCGACATCCAGAGCCTCGACTACAGCTACTCGTGGGACCCCGAGATCGAGCAGGAGTGGCGCTGGAGCGAGAAGTACGCCACCCAGCCCGAGATCCTCCGCTACGCGCAACACGTCGCCGACAAGCACGACCTGCGCCGCGACATCCGCTTCGCCACTCGCGTCGGTGCGGCCGTGTGGGACGAGGGCAGCGCCCGCTGGCACGTCGCCACCGACCGCGGCGACCAGTACGTGTGCCGCTCGTACGTCATGGCGAGCGGTTGCCTGTCGATGCCCAAGCAGGTCGACATCGAAGGTGCCGACCGGTTCGCGGGCGACGTCTACTTCACGAGTTCGTGGCCGCACGAGGGCGTCGATCTCACCGGCAAGCGGGTGGCCGTCATCGGCACCGGATCGTCGGCCATCCAGTCGATCCCGGTGATGGCCCGCCAAGCGGCCTCACTCACCGTGTTCCAACGCACGCCCAACTTCTCCATCCCGGCCCACAACGGCCCCATCCCGGACGACAAGCAGGCAGCCATCGACGCGGGCCGCGACGAGTACCGCGCCGCCGCCCGGTTGTCGCCCGGCGGTGTGCCGCGCGAACTGGCCACCGTCGGTGCGCTGCAGGTGAGCGAGGACGAACGCAACGCCCGGTTCGAGGCTGGTTGGCAGGCGGGTGGCATCTTCGAGATCTTCGGTCAGTTCAACGACACCGGTGCCAACGAGAAGGCCAACGACTTCCTGGCCGAGTTCATCCGCGACAAGATCCGCTCGATCGTGCACGACCAGGCGACCGCAGAGGATCTGTGCCCCACCGACCACCCGGCGGGCACCAAGCGGCCGTGTGTCGACACCGGCTACTACGAGACCTTCAACCTGCCCCACGTGCGGCTGGTGAACCTGCGCAAGCACCCCATCGCCACGATCACCGAGCGGGGTGTCGACCTGGTCGACGAGTCGCTCGAGTTCGACGTCGTCGTGTTCGCCACCGGCTTCGACGCGATGACCGGGGCCATCGTGGCGGTCGACATCACCGGACGCGACGGCCGCACCCTGCGCGACGAGTGGGAGGCGGGTCCGGTGAACTACCTCGGGCTGATGGTCGAGGGGTTCCCCAACCTGTTCATGATCACCGGCCCGGGCAGCCCGTCGGTGCTGTCGAACATGATGGTGTCGATCGAGCAGCACGTCGACTGGATCGCCGACTGCGTCGCCCACCTGCGGGCCGAGGGCTTCGACTCCATCGAAGCCACCCCCACGGCACAGTCCGGATGGGTGCAGCACGTGAACGACTTCGCCAACATCTCGCTGCTGCCGAAGGCCAACAGTTGGTACATGGGGGCCAACATTCCCGGCAAGCCGCGGGTGTGCCTGCCGTATGTGGGCGGCGTGGGCAACTATCGCCTCATCTGCGACGAGGTGGTGGCCAAGGGCTATCTCGGGTTCCAGTTGGCCGGGCACTCGGGCACGCAGTGCAACGACGGTGTCGTTCGCCGGCTGCAGCCCGACGTGGGGATCATGCTCGACATGATGGCGACGCTGAACCTGCCGTCGATGGATTCGATGTCGGCCGTCGATGCCCGGGCCTTCAGCGACGCCATGTCGGGCGCCCGGCCTCCCGGGCCCGACGTCGCCGAGATCGTCGACGGCACCTACCCCGGTGCTGCAGGCGACCTGCCCTACCGCCTCTACCGGCCTGTCGGTGCCGGCCCGCACCCGCTGGTGCTGTACTTCCACGGCGGCGGTTGGGTGCTGGGCAGCGCCGACTCCGACGATCCGTTCTGCCGCGACCTGTGCGTACGCACCGGCGCGATCGTCGTATCGGTCGACTACCGGCATGCGCCCGAGGCCCGCTTCCCGGCTGCTGCCGACGACGGCTTCGCTGCCCTGCAGTGGATCGCGGGTGCGGCCGAGGGCCTCGGTGGCGACCCGACGCGCCTGGCGGTTGCAGGCTGGAGTGCCGGTGCCAACATCGCCGCGGTCGTGGCCCAGCTCGCTCGCGACGCCGGTGGTCCGGCCATCGCCGCGCAGTTGCTGCTCACCCCGGTCACCGACTGCGACCTCACCCGGGGCTCGTACGTCGACAACGGCGAGGGCTACGTGCTCACCAAGGCGCTGATGGAGTGGTTCTGGAACCACTACGCCGACCCGGCCGAGCGGACGGATCCGAAGGCGTCACCGATCCGCGCCGCCAGCCTGGCCGGCCTCCCGCCGGCCGTGGTGGTGACCTGCGAGTTCGACCCGCTGCGCGACGAAGGGATGGCCTACGCCGAGGCGCTCGCCGCAGCTGGCGTCGAGGTGGTGCCGTTGCCGTGCCGCGGCCACACCCACACCTCGCTCACCGCGGTCGACGCCATCCTCACCGGCGCCGCGCCGCGGGCGGAGATGGCAGCTGCGCTGGCATCGTTGCTGCGCCAGCACGCCGGCTCGCCCCGCTGATCGAGCAGCTGGAGGGCCGATCGGCCCTGGCCGCCGGAGGAGAATCTCGGCACAGTGTGTCCATGGACACACTGCGCCCCCACGTCGCCTCCTCGTCGTACATCGCATCTGGTGCCGAGGCGGCCCGTCTCGGCACACGACCCAAGGCGGCGCCCGTGGGTCGCGTCGACCGAGGGCGTGTCGGTCTGGCGTCGGCGGCAGTGGCCGCACTGGCGGTGTCGATCGTGCTGGTGGTGCGGGCACTGCCCGACTCGGGAGCGGTCGCGCGACTGGTGGCCGTGGTGCTCGGCCTGGTGCTGGTGCCCGTGTTGGCATCGGTGCTCGAGTGGTTCGTCCACCGCTTCGTGTACCACGAGGCCGTGCTGCGACCGCTCTCGGCCACGATGTTGACCACCGCGCCACCGTGCGTTTGCATGCTTTGGTTGAAGCATTCACGCGCCACCAAAAAGCCGCCGGTGAGGTTGGTGTCAATGACCGCTTGCCAG
>JBEICS010000135.1:0-6067 GCA_040383925.1 Acidimicrobiaceae bacterium
GGTTCGCGAGGGGGGATGCCCCGAGCAGCGGCGATGTGCTACAAAGAGGTCCTGTGACCAGGCGACTCGATCGCCTCGTACGGATCGACGACATCATCTGCCGGCGTGCCGGCGGGCAGAACTCGGGGGAGTGATCGAGGTGACCCAGCCAGTGCCGACCGGCGCACCGGGGATGAGTGAGCGCGGCAGCGTCGAACTGGTCGGCGTCACCAAGCGGTTCGGCACCATGGTCGCGGTCGACCACCTCGACCTGGTCGTGAAGCCGGGCGAGTTCCTGTCGCTGCTCGGCCCCAGCGGCTGCGGCAAGACCACCACACTGCGCATGCTGGCTGGGTTCGAGCAGCCCGATGAGGGCTTCATCCGCATCAGCGGCGAGTACGTGCAGGGTGTACCCCCGTACAAGCGCGATGTGAACACCGTGTTCCAGGCGTACGCACTGTTTCCGCACATGACCGTGGCCGAGAACGTTGCCTACGGCCTGCGCCAAAAGGGTGTTTCGAAGACGGAGATCGCCGCCCGTGTGGCCGAGGCGCTCGACATGGTGAAGATGAGCAAGTTGGCCGAGCGCAAGCCGCGGCAGATGTCGGGCGGCCAGCAGCAGCGTGTCGCCGTGGCCCGTGCGTTGGTCAATCGGCCCAGCGTGCTGCTGCTCGACGAGCCGCTCGGTGCCCTCGATCGCAAACTGCGCGAAGAGATGCAGATCGAGCTGAAGTTGCTGCAGAGCCAGCTGGGCATCACCTTCATCTTCGTCACTCACGACCAAGAGGAGGCCATGAGCATGAGCGATCGCATCGCCATCATGCTCGAGGGCCACGTCGAGCAACTCGCCGACCCCGAGACGGTGTACGAGCGGCCGGCATCGGCCTTCGTGGCGGGCTTCATCGGCCGCAACAACTTCTGGAAGGGCACGGCCACCGCCGAGGGTGTGAAAGCCGACGACGGCACCGTCTTCGTCGTGTCGAAGCCAGAGGAGAAGGTGCCTGCAGGCCTGCCCGCTCTGGCCGCGGTCCGCCCCGAAAGTGTCGTGCTGCACGCCGCCGATCCCGGTTCGTCGTCCAACACGGTCGCGGGCGAGATCGCCGGGGTCTCGCACTTCGGCGACACCCTTCAGTATGTCGTGCGCACCCCGAGTCGAACCATCCTCGTGCTCACCCCGCGTGCCAACGCAGTGCGCCTCCATGCGGGCGACCCGGTGTGGGCCACATGGAGCGCCGACGATGTGTACATGTTCTCGGCCGACCAGGCCGATCTCGTGCTCGAAGAGCCTGCCGCGGCAGGATCCTGAGCACTCCATTCAGTACCCGTGAACAAGCCAGTAGTGACCACCACCAGCAAGGGGGAGCCCAGATGACCACTCCGAACGAACCGATGCGCATGCTCGCACCGTCGAGCTTCCGCCAGGCGCTGTCGCGCCGGGCACTGTTCCAGATCGGTGGCGCCGCCGCCGGCTTGGCCATCATCTCGACTGCCTGCGGCAACGACGACAAGAGCTCCAGCACCACGGCTGCCGGTGGTTCCGACACCACTGCTGCCGGTGGCGGCGGCGGTGGCAGCGACCTGCTCAGCCAGTACAGCAACGTCATCAACAAGTCGAGCGGTCAGCTCGCCATGTTCACCTGGGGCGACTACAACGACCCCGACATCGTCGGGGCGCTCGCCGAGTCGACCCTCGGCGTCACCATGAAGGTCGACTACTACCCGAGCAACGAAGACCTCATCACCAAGCTCTCCAGCTCGGGTGGCGCCAGCGGGTTCGACATCGTCGTGCCCACCGGCCCGTACATCCCGCAGATGGTCGAAAAGGGCCTGCTGCAGAAGTTCAACAAGGACCTGCTGCCCAACATCAGCAACGTCGACCCGTACTACCTCGGCCGCGACTGGGACCCGGGCAACGACTACAGCGTCTGCAAGGACTGGGGTTCCACCGGCTGGTTCTACGACAAGACGAAGATCACCAAGCCCATCACCACGTGGCAGGAGTTCATGGACGCCTGCGCCGGCGAGGCCAGTGGGCGCTGCTCGTGGATCGACGCCGGCCCGAACGTGTGCGGCCCCTACTTCTGGGCCAACGGCATCAACTGGACCACCGAGAAGGTCGAAGACCTCGACGCCTGCGAGGAGTACCTCGTCGGCACCATCGCCCAGCACATCAAGGCGTTCGACAGCTACCCGTCGTCGGCGCTCGCCGAGGGTGCCTACGACCTGTCGATGGCATGGAACGGTGATGCCCGTCAGGCCTACTTCCGCATCGCCGACGCCGGCGGCAACCCCGACAACTGGGTGTGGGGTCTCGGTGCGCCCGCCACCGAGATCTGGATGGACAACTACTGCATCCCCGCGGGTGCGCCGAACGTCGAGGGCGCACACGCCTGGATCAACTGGTTGCTCACGCCCGAGGTCTCCATCAAGGACCTCAACTACCACGGCTACCACAGTGGCATGAAGGACATCGACAAGCTGATCGCCGAGTTGCTGCCCGAACTGCTCAAGGCCGACATGATCTTCTTCACCGACGATCAGGTGAAGACGATGGAGACCGGTGCGGTCAACTCGGCACAGGACCGCTTGATCGAGATCTACGACAAGGTCAAGGCCAAGGCCGCCGGCTGAGCCATTCCACTGCCGTGACCGCAGCAGCACAGGCACCGACGAAGCGCGGGAGGCGGGGCCCCAAGTGGGGCCTCGCCCTGCCGTCGTTCCTCTGGTACGCGATGTTCTTCATCGCGCCCATCGCCGTCATCGTGGTGTACTCGTTCGGGGCCAAGGACTCGAGCAAGTTGGTGCCCGTCGACCTGTCGTCGTTGTCGTTCGACAACTACGGCAATGTGTTCTCCGAGACGTTCTTCAAGGTGTTCAAGGGCACCCTGCAGATCGCAGTCACGGCGACGGCACTGTGTCTGCTGATCGGTTTCCCGGTGTCGTACTTCCTGGCGTTCAAGGTGAGCGAGCGGTGGCGGGCCATTCTGCTCGGCCTCGTCATCGTGCCCAGTTTCGCCAGTTTCCTGATGCGCACCGTGGCGTGGCGCATTCCGTTGTCGGCCAACGGCGAGTTCTCGCAGTGGCTGCAGACCTGGCTCATCGACGAGCCGCTCAACATCCTCGGCACCCGCACCGCCGTGTTCCTGGCAATCGTCTACAACTACATCGGCTTCATGGTGTTGCCGATGTTCGTCGCCCTCGACCGCATCGAGCCGTCGTTGCGTGAGGCGTCGAAAGATCTCGGCGGCACCCGCCTGTCGACGTTTGCGTCGGTCACCGTGCCGCTCGCCGGCCCCGGGGTCGTGGCGGGTGTGTTGCTGACGTTCATCCCGATGTGTGGCGACTACATCACCGCCACCGTGCTCGGCGGCGCCGATGGCTTCATGGTCGGCTCGCTCATCGACAGCCAGTTCCGCGGTTCACAGAACTGGCCGCAGGGTTCGGCGATGGCCGTGCTGATGATCGGCATGGTGCTGCTCTCACTGGTGGTCTTCGCTGGCATCATCTGGCTGGCCCGCAAGGCGCTGGTGTTGGCTCGGCCATTGGTCGACTCGTGGCGGCAGAACCGGGCCGAAGCGCTCGTCGCCCACCGAGAACACCGCGCACAGAGCACGCCCGTCCAGCCGAAGGTGCGCAAGCGCGACGGCGTGCACTGGGCGCTCGCTGTGTGGACCACCCTCGTGCTGATCTTCCTGTTCGTGCCGATCCTGCTGATGGTGCGGCACTCGTTCAACAACGCTCCGTCGTTCCCGGTGTGGAGCGGTAGCTACAGCACGGTGTGGTACGGCGGCGAGCCGGGTCGTACTCAGTCCGGTCAGCCGATGACGGGCCTGTTCGAGTTCAGCGAGATGGGTCCGATGCTGCTGTGGTTCGCCGGAATCATCGCCGTGGGCTTGGTGCTGCCCCGTCTGGTCGCAGCGGTGCGTGGCAAGCGCAGCCGGCTGCTGTCGAAGTGGTCGTTCCCCGTCGCCTTCCTGGTGGCCATCATCGTGAACGGCGTGACCACCGACTGGTACCGGTCGGTCTTCATGAACGCCGGTGTCGGCGACAGCATCCGAGGCTCGTTCATCGCTGCCTTCGGCGCAACGGTGGTGGCGGTGGCGCTCGGTGGTCTGTGTGGCGTCGCTCTGGCCCGCCACCCGGGCACCTGGAGCAAGGTGATGATGGCGCTGTTGTTCCTCATCCTCGTCACCCCCGAGATCATGGATGCCATCGCCCTGGCCGGCTGGTTCAAGCGGATCGGCGGCCCGTTCGAGAGCGACTTCCTCGGTTTCGTGCCGTTCGAGATGCTGCGCCTGTGGGTAGGTCAGTCGCTGTACGCGAGCGCAGTGGTCACCCTCATCGTGCGAGCCCGTCTGGCTGGCATCGACGAGTCGCTCGAAGAGGCTGCGGGCGACCTCGGCGCTCCGCCGCGGCGAGCATTCCGCCAGATCACCCTGCCGCTCATCTCGTCGGCGCTCATTGCCGGTGGTCTGCTCTCGTTCACGCTGTGCCTCGACAACACCATCATCTCCACCCAGATCAGCGGCGCATCGTCCACGTTCCCGGTGGCGTTGGTCAGCGCCACCAAGAGCGAGATCAAACCGTTCTGGGCGGTGGGCGCGTTGCTGTTGTTCGCCGTCACGCTGGCGATGCTGGCCTTCCTGGCCAACGTGTTGCGCAAGTCGGGCGATTCCTCGTCGCAGATCGCAGCCACCCTCACGGGTAGCTGAGTAGATCACCTCGATCATGCGGGTACTCGTCGTCGGCGCGGGCATGGCCGGGCTCACGGTCGCAGAGCGACTGCTCGGTGCGGGTGTGCACGTGGAGTTGATCGAGGGCGGCCCTCGTGCAGGCGGCCGGGCGCGCACGGTGAACGACCGGTTCGTGGGCGGCCAGTACGCCGAGAGCGGCGCGGAGTGGATCGACACCGATCACCACCGGATGCTCGCCCTGATGCAACGGTTCGGCGTGGAGACCCTGGGTGAGGGCCAGGAGTGGACGCACATCCGACGGATGCTGTTCCACGACGGCCGACTGCTCGACGCCGAGGCTGCCATGGCGAAGCAGTCATCGCTGCAGGACGAACTCGACGCGTACGACGAGGCGTTCGAGCGGATCGGTGTTGGCATCGCCGACCCGGCCCGGCCCGATCTGCATCCCGAAGCCGAGTACCACGACGGTCGCTCGATGCAGACGATCCTCGACGAACTGGGCCTGCACGGGCTGTCGGCGCTGCTGGCGCTGCGCAATGCGCAGGGCGAGTTCGCCGAGGAGCCCAGCGGTGTGTCGTCGTTGTTCGTCGGCCAGCAGCGGGCCCAGATGCGCGAGAGCGACGTGCAGGGCGTGTCGAAGGCGCATCGAGTGCGCGGCGGCATGGCTGCGATCGTCGGCCCGCTGGCAGCAGCCGTCGATGAGGCCCTACCGGAAACGGTCGCCTACGACGAACTGCTCACAGCGGTGTCGTGGGGCGCCGGCGGTGTCGAGGCCCGCACGACCCGTCGGGTCATCTCCGCCGATCACATCGTGCTGGCCTGCTCGTTGGTGCCGCTGCGGGCCGTGGCGTTCGATCCGCCGCTGCCCCCCACGCTGGCCCGGGCGATTGCCGAACTGGGCTACGGCACGGTCACCAAGACGGCGCTGCAGTACCCGACCCGCACCTGGCCGAAGGGCTACGCCAGCTCCACCCTCGCCTCGCAGCGGGTGTACGAGCCGGCGATCGATCAGCCCGGCGACGAGGGAATCTTGATGGCGTACACGGGCGGCGACGGTGGCCGCCACCTGGCCGAGCACGACGAAGCCGAACGCATGCGCATCGTCGCCGCCGACATCGGCACGATGTACCAACCGCCCGCCGCACCGCTGGGTGGTTTTTCGCGGGCGTGGAGCACCGAGCCCCGCTACGGCGGTTCCTACGCTGCCTACCGGCCGGGCCAGATCACCGCCTTCTGGCAGGTGCTGCGCGAACCGTGCGGCCCGGTGCACCTGGCGGGCGAGCACGTCGCCACCTGGACCGGCTACCTCGAGGGCGCCGTCGAGAGCGGCGAACGCATCGCCGCCCGCCTCCTCACCACCCCCTAATGCGTGTTTGTGAGCGGAGCCGGGTACA
>JBEICS010000136.1:0-6048 GCA_040383925.1 Acidimicrobiaceae bacterium
CGGTGCCCGGCCGCGGGGTGTTCGGCTTCATCACCGGCACGGGGCCGGTGGTGGGCGACAGGTCGACGTACTCGTCGGGCTCGACCAGCGGCACCAGTTCGCCGATCACGTCGACCGCCACCAGGCGCGACCGCTCGAACGCCTGCAGCAACCGGTCGCGACCGTGCACCAACTGCTCGATCTGCTGGCGGGCCATCTCGCGGCGACGGGCCACATCGCTGAGCACCCGCTCGCGGTAGGCGCGCGCCTCGTTCACCATCTCGCGGCCCTGCTGCTTGGCCATCTCCAACTCGGCTTCGGCGTCGGACGCCGCGTCGCTGCGACGACGGGCCGACTCGATCTCGGCCTCTTCACGCAGGCGCTGGGCCTCGTCGGTGGCTTCGCGCAGGAGGCGGCCGGCACCTTCCTCGGCGCGGATCTTGATCTGCGACGCCGCTTCGCGGGCGGCCTGCAGGATGCGCGCCGCCTCTTCGCCCAGCATGCGGGTGACGACGTCTTCGTCGAGCGCCGCCGCCGACACCGCGCCACGCTGGTTCGAGCGCAGCTCACGTTCGAGGAACCGCTCGCGTTCTTGCAGGCGCGCCAGTTCGGCCGCGACCATGCGCAGGAACTCGCGGACCTCGGCGGGTTCGAAGCCCTTGCGGGCATTGGTGAACGTCGCCGCGGCTACAGCACTCGGCGACGAGGGATCGGGGCGCGAGAACGACAGAGCCATCGGTCGCCATCGTAGGTGCCCGGTCGCGCCGCGTAGCGGCATACCCACGGCAGGCGGTGCCGGGCGCCGGTACGAGCTACCGGTTCAGGAGGCCGGTTCGTAGTCGGCACCGGGTGTGCCCAGTTCCAGGCCGTTGCCGCCGTACTCCGCCAGCGCGGCGAGCGCCTCGTCGAGGGAAGCGACGTCGACCACAACCAGGTCGTCGCCCGCCACGGCCCGCGCCCGGGCCAGATCGTCGGGCCCTTGCTCGGTGGGCACGATGAACACCTTGGCGCCCATCTGCTTCACCGCCGAGGTCTTCTGCGCCAACCCGCCGATGGGCCCCACCGATCCATCGGTGCGGATGGTGCCGGTGACCGCCACGGCGTTGTCGCCGGTGAGCTCGCCGGGGGTGAGTTCGTCGATGAGGGTGAGCGTGAAGGCCAAGCCGGCCGACGGGCCACCGATGGCCGCCGTATCGATGTCGACCTCGAACGGCAGGTCGGCGCGCGCCGTGTCGAACGGGACGAAGCCGATGATGGTGCGCTCGGGGTTGTCGGGGTCGGAGGTGAGCTCGATCTCACCCGACTGCTCGCCCTCGCCGGGCCGGTCGAACTCGACGGTGATGACGTCGCCCGGTTCGTGGCGGTCGAGGATGGGGCCGAGGTCGTCGACGGTGCTGAGTTCGTCGCCGTCGACGACGAGCAGCTTGTCGCCCGGGTCGAGCACCTCGTCGGACGGCGCCCGTTCGGCACACGAGCCGTCGTCGGCCACCCGCAGGCACACCAGTTCATCGATGATCACGTCGCCGGGCACGAGCGTGGCGGGGTAGCCGAGGTGGCTGAGCGCCACGTACTCGGCGGTCTCCTTCGCCGTGCGCATCATCTGCAGGTTCGCCTGCTGCTGCTGCGATGGCGTCTGCGTGCCGTACTTGTCCTCGTAGCTGTAGAAGCCGACCTCGGTCTCGGTCTCGCCCGCCCACCAGTCGAGCAGCGAGATCTCGGGCAGGCGCACCGTCACGAACAGCAACGTGCCATCTGCCTGATAGCGCTCGACGGCATCGAACGACAGGCGCGGTGCCACCGGTTCGGCGTCGGACGGCACGAGCGCGTACGGCGCCTCGACCTGGTCGCGGTTCTCGGCGCGCAGTGTGCCGGGCAGCAGCGCCGCCAACAGCACCGCTGAGACGGCTGCCAGCGCGACCAGCGCCAGGGGCAGCGCCCACAGCAGGTGGCGGCGACCGAGCGTGTTCGGGCGCGCCTGGCCCGGCGACACCTGTACCGGTACCATCTCTGACTGCGTGTCGCTCACGGAACTCACCACTGCCTCGGCCTGGATCGCCGCTCTCGCCATCGTGGCGCTCATCGCCACCGGGTGGCGTAAGCCTGCCAGAGCCACGGTGCCCGTCGCACGCGGAAGACGCCCACAGCGGCCCGGCGTCCCGGTGCACACCACCACCAGCACCCCCTATCGCGGCACGCCGCTGTGGCGCCGCATCTGGGCCGTGCTCGCCGCCAGCACCCTCGCCATGATCACCGGCGCCATCATCGCCATCCTCCTGGCGGCCGGCATCGCCTACACCGTCGTCACCCTCACCGACATGCTGCGCCGCTGAGCGCGGTCCCACCGATGGATCACCCCACGCGCCTCCGCTGGCGGCACATCGCGGCAGCAGGCCACACGGGCGACGTCGACACTGCGGCAGCGGCCCTCCACGATGCCGATCCCACGACGCGGCTGCTGGCGCTCGGCGCGCTGCAGCGCCTCGGCCGCCTCGACGACGCGCAGGTGCAGGCAGCGTTCGCCGACACCGACCCGGGTGTGCGCCGCCGGGCCGTCGACCTGGCGGCCACCCGTCCGTCCATCGACCTGCTCGGCCCGCTGCACGACGACGATCCCTCGGTGGTCGAGCACGCAGCGTGGGCCTGCGGCGAGCAGGTCGCCGTGAGCGACGAGGTGCTCCACCGACTCATCCACCTCGCGGGTGCCTCGCCGGCGGCCCTGGTGCGCGAGTCGGCGGTAGCAGCACTCGGCGCCATCGGCGACGAACGCGGCCTGCCCGCCGTGCTGGTCGGCTGCGGCGACGCGCCCGCCATCCGCCGCCGGGCCGTGCTGGCCCTCGCTCCGTTCGACGGCCCCGAGGTGGAGGCCGCCATCGACACGGCGCTCACCGACCGCGATTGGCAAGTGCGCCAGGCGGCCGACGACCTACGCCGCGCGGCCAGCGGCGACTGAACCCGCCGGCTCACCGCCTCAGTGCACCGTCAGCTCCTGGCGGATACGGCCTCCGCGACGAGTCAGCAGCAGCGCCACGGCGATGATGACACCGCCCGACACCATGATCAGCAGCGGTGCACGACCCTCGCCAGGGAAGAAGTGGTTGATCGCCCAGGGCACATTCACGAGCAGGCCCAGCGAACCGAACACCGACATCAGGGCCCACTTCGGCATCGTGCCGACGGCGATGAGCGCTACTGCGGTCAACAGGCCGAACAACGTGGCGAAGGCGACCGACTGCACGCCGCACAGGGCGGCTCCGCCCACCAGCGCGAAGCCACCCAGCAGCGTGACCACGATGGCCAGACGAACCCGCGGCAGCGTGGCCAGCAGCACGAGCGCGCCACCGATCGCCCACGTCACCGTTCCCGTGGCGATGCCCGCGCCGCGAGCGAAGTACACCAACGTGCTCGACACGGCCTGCAGCGACGCAAAGCCACCGATCACCGCCAGCACCCGGCGTTCCACCCTGGTGGGCAGCAACTCGTCGAAGGTCGCCAACCCCACCAGACCCACCGCGCTGACGGTGACCAGGATCTGACCGAACCCCTGCCAGTCGGTGGTGACGATGGTGGCACCGACCAGCAGCGCGACGGCGCCGATGGCCTCGCTCACGGCAGGCAGCGGCGTGATGCGCAGCACACCCACCTCCAAGATGGTGATGCCCACGGCCCACACCACCAAGCCGGCCACGCTGTCGCTGGTGATCTGCGCGGTGAGGGCACCGACGGTCACGACGATCGCCACCAGGAAGGGCACCTGCTGGAGCAAGCGGGGCCGGCCGGCCCACGTCGAGCCGGCATGCACCGCCACGGTGCCCGCCACCACCGAGGTGGTCACCAGATCGTCGCCCGCGTCGAACACGTCGACCGCCACCACACCGGCGCACAGACCCGCGGTGACGGTGGACAGGAACCAGAGGAAACCACGCAAGCGGGCGAGCGCCGGATGCCTCTCGGGCACGAGGAAGCCAGCAGCCAGCAGCACCACCGAGGCGCCGCCGGAGAGGCCCACCCGGCCAGCGCTCGACATGGTGTCCCACACGCGTGAGAGCAGCAGCACCAAGCCGACGATGGCCAAGACACCACCGAGGTAGCCGAGCGCCTCGGCCACCGAGGGCAGCCGCCGGATCTCGACTCTTCGGACCGGCACGCCAAGGCCTGGAACGGCACGAGGTGGGGCGACCGGATGAGGCAGGGGCTGGGCGGTCGGCGCACCCTGCGGCGGCGCGAACGGACCCGAGCGGGCCTGTTCGAAACCACCGATCGTCACGGCTTGCGCGTGGGTGAGCAGCCCCGCCCGCTCCCACTCGGCAAGTCGCTGGGCGACGAGTGCTCCGGCATCGCCATCGGGATGGTGCGTCGCGGCCGGCATGGCGCTGCGCAGGGGAGCGGTCGAGGTGTTTGACATGGTCGGCCTCCGTGACGATCCGACCATCAGCATCCACTCCGACGGGGTGGCGCGACGAGGGGCGAACGGCCCGATTCCGACGACCAGCGTCCCCATCGTCGACGGCCTCACCCGATCCAGGATGCGGGCATGCGGCTGCCAGACTGGGACGGTCATGACCATGCGACGCACCACGCGGACAGCGAGCTGAGCATGGCGCTCGCGGCACCGATCGACGTATCCCTCGACAGGGCGCTCGACGTGCCGCTCGGTACGCCCGCGCGTCCCCTCTGGCGCGGCTTGCTGCACCAGTGGGCGCTGTTGACCGCTGTGCCGCTGATGGTGCTGCTGGCCGTGCTGGCCGACGGCACCAAGGCCCGCGTGGCCGTCATCGTCTACGCCTTCGGGCTGTGCTCGATGTTCGCAGCATCCACCACCTATCACCGGTGGGTGCACACCCTGCGCGCCCGCAGCATCTGGCAGCGCACCGACCACGCCATGATCTACGCCGCCATCGCCGGGTCGTTCACCCCCGTGTGCGTACTGGCCATGCCGAACCCGTGGGGAGTCGCCCTGCTCGTGTTCATCTGGACGGGCGCTGTGGTGGGTGCCGTGCTGAAGCTCGCCGTATGGCACCGGGCGCGCATCATCGGCGCCGTGCTCTACATGGCCCTGTCGTGGATCGGCGTCATCTCGGTGCCGTTCCTGTACGACCGGTACGGCGCACTGCCGGTGGTGCTGCTGCTCGCCGGCGGACTGGCCTACACCATCGGCGCCATCGGGTTCGCCCGGCAGTGGCCGCGCCTGTCGCCCGCCGTGTTCTCGTACCACGAGGTGTGGCACGTGTTCACCATCGTCGCCGCCGCACTGCAGTGGGGCGCGGTGTGGACGATCGCCACCTGAGCGTCGCTCAGTCCTGGGCCGTGCCCCGCCCGTTCGGATCGTCGAGCGACCAGCCGCGCCGCTGGTCGAAGATGGTCTGACGGATGTTGGTGATGGTCACCTCGAGATCGTCGACCAGCGAGCCGATGCGCTCGCGCACGTCGGCCTCCAGACTCGGGTGCATCTGCAGCGCCTGCAACGACGACGACAGCCCGAACAGGCGCTGCTGCACCGTGTCGTGCAGCATCCGCGCCGTCTCCTCGCGCTGGGCGACCGTCGCGAACTGTGCGGCTGCCAGTTGGGCCTGGCGCAGTTCGGTCACGTCGACGAGCGCCAGCCTGAGCTGATCGCCCTCCGGTGTGCGCCGGGCCTCGACGGCGACGACGGCGTTCGGCTGGGCGTACCGCACCAACTCAACCTCGCACCTGTGCTCGCCTCGGGTGCGCAGGGCGCGCTCGATGAACCGATCGACCATGTCGCGGTCGGCCTGCGCCACCTTGTCGACGAGCCGCAGTCCGAGCGCCCTCGCCCGTTCCACCCCCAGCAGTTCGGCACCGGTGAGGTTCGACTGCACCACCACCCCGGCGCTGTCGAGGGTGAGGTACCCGGCGGGAGCGAAGTCGTAGAGGTCGACATAGCGGGCGAGGCTCTCGGCCAGGCGCTCGCGTGCCTGACGCAACTCCTGCTGCTGGAGATCGAGTTCGATCTGGTGCACGGCGAGCTGATGGACCAGGCGCATCGTCTCGTCGTGGTCGAGTTCGGGCTGGTGGCCGGTGCGCCGGGCGAGGATCGCTTCGGCGCGACCC
>JBEICS010000137.1:0-6043 GCA_040383925.1 Acidimicrobiaceae bacterium
ACCCACCGCCGCGCGCGTCTCGGCCAGCAGCTGGTCGCGTGACGAGCCGATCCGCTCGAGTTCGGCCGCGCCGCCACCGGCGGTCCACCGGGCGAGCATCGACTCGGTGGCCTCGGGGTGGAACTGGGTGGCGAAGTTCTTGCGCAGCCGCCACGCCTGGGGGCCCACTGCGCTGCGAGCGAGTTCCTCGGCCGCGGGCGGCACGGTGATGACGTCGTAGTGCCACTGCATCCACGGGCCGGGCGCGATCACCTCGGGCACATCACTCACCACCTGGTACCAGCCGATCTCGGGCTCGCGAGCCCGTTCGACGGTGCCGCCCAGCGCGTGCGCCATGATCTGGTTGCCGTAGCAGATGCCGAACTGAGGGATACCCCGGCGGTCGGCCTCCTGGATGAGCGCCGATTCGGCCGCCACCGGATGGGCCACCTCGGGCCAGTAGACACTCCACTCGCTGCCCAGCATCAGGACCAGGTCGATGCCGTCGAGGTTCGGCCACTCCTCGGGGTGCTCGCGGTGGCACTCGGCGAAGGCGAAGCCGTGGTGGCGGAAGCGGTGGCCGATGAAGCCCGGGTCGGTGTCGAGAGCGTTGGCGATCAACAGGGCACGCATGCCCCCACCCTAGGCCGCGCAGCTGGGTACGGCCGTTGTCGACTTCGGGCCGCCACAGGGTCCGAAGTCGACAACCGGTCGATGCATCGCCGTCGCCGTCTTCCGTGTCGACATCTCACCTGCCCGTCATTTCGACATGCAGCGCAATCTCATCGACCACTTCGCTCGACGCGAGCAACTCGTCACCACGGCTCAGGCGAATGAACTCGGCATCACCAAGCGACAGCTCGACGGCCTCGTCGAGCGTGGCGAGGTGGAGCGCATCCACCGCAACGTGTACCGCAACTGCTCGGTGCCGATCGACCAGCGACAGCGGGTGATGGCCGGACTGCTCGCCTGCGGCGACCGGTCAGTGGTGTCGCACCGCACGGCGCTCTGGGTGTTCGACGCGCCCAACGTGTCGGGCACGCTGGTGGAACTCACGAACCGCTCGACCTCGCTCCCGCTGCGCGACGGCCTCGTGATGCATCGCTCGCTCACCCTCGGTCCCGCCGACATCGATCGGGCCAAGCGTCTCTGGGTGACGACCCGCGAGCGCACCCTCGTCGACTGCTGCACGGTGCTGCCGACCGCGGTGGTGCTGCGCATCGCCGAGCACTGGTTGGCGAACCGGCTCACCACCCTGGATCGGCTGCACGGCACCATCGAGCGTCTCCCCCATCTGGTCGGTGCGCACCGTCTGGCGACCGGGCTCGGCGAGCGTTCGCTGGGCGAGGTGGTGGCCGACTCGCCCCCCGAACATCGAGTCGGTGAGGTTCTCGTCGGCGCTGGCCTCGCTCCCTGCCATCACGTGCTGGTGACGGTCGCATCGGGGTGCACCTACGAACTCGACTGGGCCTTCCCCGACGCTCGGGTCGGCATCGAGGTCGACGGGTACGGCATCCATCTCCGCTCGATGGAGGCCTTCGACGACGACCGCTGGCGGCGCAACGAGATCGAGAACGAGGGCTGGCAGATCCTCAACTTCACTGCTCGGCACATCCAGCGCTCACCTGGCCGAGTGGTGAGCCAGGTGCGCGATGCCCTGGCGCGTCGACTTCCGGCCGCGTGAGGGCCGCAACTCGACACGCGCCGGGGCGCGGACCGACTGCGTGTCGACTTGGGGCCGTCCGAGGGACCGAAGTCGACAGCGGTGGGGTCGAGGGTCGAGGAGCCGGATCGACGTCAGGCGCCGGTGGCGACGAAGACGTTCTTCAACTCGGTGTAGTGGTCGAGCACAGCCATCGAGTGCTCGCGGCCGAGGCCGCTCTGCTTGAAGCCACCGAACGGCGTGGAGTAACGAACCGAACTGTTGGAGTTGACGCTGATGGTGCCTGCCTCCATCGCCCGGGCGACGCGCATGGCCCGCGAGCCGTCGCCGGTCCAGATGGAACCCGCCAGGCCGTACTCGCTGTCGTTGCACAGGCGGATGGCATCGGCCTCGTCGTCGAACGGGATGACGACCGCCACCGGGCCGAACACCTCGTCGCGGCAGATGCGGGCCGACTGGTCGGCGGCCAACGCGATCATCACCGGGTGCCAGTAGCCGGGCCCGTCGGGCACCGAGCCGGTGAACACGGTGTCGAGGCCGTCGGTGAACGCCCGCACGCGGGCGAGGTGCTGCTCGGTGACGAGCGGGCCCATGGCGGTGTTGGGCGACGTGGGGTCGCCCACCGTGAAGGCTGCGGACGAGGCGATGAAGCCCTCCATGAACCGGTCGAGCACCGAGCGCTGCACCAGCGCCCGGCTGCGGGCGCAACAGTCCTGCCCCGAGTTGTCGAACACGGCACCCGGGGCTGCCGCTGCGGCAGCGTCGACATCGGCGTCGGCGAACACGATGTTGGCGCTCTTGCCGCCGAGTTCGAGGGTGACTCGCTTCACCTGCTCGGCACATCCGGCCATGATGCGCTTGCCGACGGCGGTCGAACCGGTGAAAGCCACCTTGCGCACCGTCGGATGCTCGACCAGTCGCCAGCCGGCCTCGGTGCCGGTGCCCACCACCACGTTCAGCACGCCTTCGGGAATGCCCGCATCGAGCGCCAGTTCGGCCAGACGCAGAGTCGTGAGCGGCGTGATCTCGGCCGGCTTCAGTACCGCCGTGTTGCCGGCGGCGAGGGCAGGGCCGATCTTCCACGACGCCATCAGCATCGGGAAGTTCCACGGCGTGATGAGGCCCACCACACCGAGCGGTTCGTGGAACGTCATGTTCACCCCGCCGGCGACGGGGATGGTGGCGCCGGTGTGCTTGTCGACGGCGCCGGCGAAGTAGTGCAGCACGTCGGCCACGGCGTTGGCGCACCAGGTGCTGTTGCCCACGGGCATGCCCATGTTGGCGGTCTCGAGGGCGGCCAACTCGTCGGCGTGGGCGGCCACGGTGTCGGCGAAGCGGCGCATCAGTCGGGCTCGGTCGGCGGGGGCGATGGCCCGCCACCCCGGTCCGGCTGCAGCGGCGCGGGCGACGGCACGGTCGACGGCCGCCGCGTCGGCGAGTTCGAGTTCGCCGATCGACTCGGTGGTGGCGGGGTTGCGCAGGACGATGGAGGAGCTCACGCAGCGATTCTGACAGCCGCCGTCGGGGCTACGGAAACACCGGGCCGGTCGGCCAGAATGAGCACGTGGCACCACTCGTGTTGATCGTCGGCCGGCTCAGCCCCGAGGCCAAGGGCGTGCGCGGCCCCGCATTTGCCGCCGGGCAGACCTACTTCCGTGCCGTGGAACGCGCCGGCGGCATCCCGGTGATGCTGCCACCCATCACATCGCTCGCCGACCATGCGCTCGACCTCATCGGCCGTGTCGACGCGATGGTGATGCACGGTGGTGGCGACGTCGATCCGCGGCGGTACGGCGAGGAGCCCTCCGCCGAGCAGCTCTACGGCATCGTGCCCGAGCACGACGAGGTGGAGCTGGCCGTGGTGCGTGCCGCGCTCGAGGCGGATCTGCCCACGTTGGCCATCTGCCGCGGCATGCAGGTGATGAACGTGGCAATGGGTGGCACGCTGGTGCAGCACATCGGGTCGGAGGAGCACTGGCTGCGCAAGCATCCGGTACAGCTCGCCCCGGGAAGCCGCCTGGCCACGGCCATCGGCGCCACCCGGGCCGATGCCTGCCACAGCGTGCACCATCAGGCGGTGGCCCGGCTGGGCAACGGCCTCACCCTCACCGCCACGGCCGACGACGGCATGCCCGAGGGGTTCGAGGTAGACGACGCACGCTGGTTCGTCGGCGTGCAGTGGCACCCGGAAGACACCGCCGAACGCGACGCCCAGCAGCAGGTGCTGTTCGACGAACTCATCCGCCAGGCACAGCGGTGAACGATCGACCGCCGCTCATCGGCATCATCGGCCGAGTCATGTCGTTCGCCGACGAGGGCCGACGCGATGCCTTCTCGAGCAGCCAGCCCTACAGCCGTGCGGTGGCCACCTCCGGCGGTCTGCCGGTGCTGCTGCCACCCCTCCCCCGCGCTCCGCAGATGGCCGACCACTACCTCGATCAGCTCGACGGGCTGCTATTGCCCGGCGGCGGCGACGTCGAGCCGCACCGCTACGGCCAGCAGCCCACCACCGACTCGCTGTACGGCATGGTGAGCCTGCACGACGAGTTCGACCTGACGATGGTTCGCGCCGCCATCGCCCGCGACATGCCGGTACTGGCGATCTGCCGCGGCATGCAGGTGCTGAACGTCGCCCAGGGCGGCACGCTCGTGCAAGACCTCGACGCCGAGGGTCACTGGATGAGCGAGCACCCGGTCGTCGTGACCGAGGGTTCGCTGCTGGCCGCGGCGTTGGGCACGACGGCGTTGCGTCACTGCTACTCGGTGCACCACCAGGGCCTCGATCGGCTGGGAGATGGTGTCGTGCCGGTCGCCCACGACGAACACGGCATGGTCGAGGCCGTCGAGTTCACGGGCGCCAGTTGGGTGGTGGGTGTGCAGTGGCATCCCGAAGACACCACCTCGGCCGAGCCCGCCCAGCAGCGCCTGTTCGACACCTTCATCGCCCGCGCCCGAGCCCATCACCTCGCCCACACCTGACCCACACCTGACCCACGCCTGACCCCTCCCGCTGCCCCCCCGGCGGCGTTTGTGAGCAGGACCCGGCAGGTGCAGGGTTGAGCTCACAAACGCAGCGGCTCGGGTGCGGCGCACTGCGGCGATTGTGAGCTGGGCCCCGCCCTACCGGGCTGCGCTCACAAACGCAGGAGGCGGGCGGTCAGGATGGGGTGGGGTCAGGGGAAGGCAGAGCGGACGATGGCGGTGGCGTGCTGCGACGCCGACACCACCCAACCCGGCGCGAACCCGACCACCAGCGTGAAGCCAACGGCAGCGGTGATGGCGAGGCCGGTCGACAGCGGCACCCGCACGGCCTCGCGGTCGTCGTCGCCGGGCTGCGGGTCGGTGGCCCACATGCTGACCATGATGCGCAGGTACAGGAAGGCGGCGATGACCGAGGCGACCATGGCGATGATGGCGATGGCGTAGCTGTGCTCGTCGACCGCTGCCTGGATGACGCCGAACTTGGCGACGAACCCCGAGGTGAGCGGCACGCCGGCCTGCGCCAGCAGCAGCACGGTCATGCCCAGCGCCAACGCCGGCTTCGAGCGGCCGAGGCCTCGGAAGGCGCCGATGTCGGTCTGGCCGTCGCCGGTGCGGGCGACGAGCGTGACCACGGCGAAGGTGCCGATGACCAGCACCGAGTACAGCAGCAGGTACAGCAATGACGACGACACGCCTCGGCCCGGGTCGGCGGCGCCCGCCGTGTGGGCGGCCGCCTCGACACCGACGAGGATGAAGCCGGCATGGCTGATCGACGAGTAGGCGAGCATGCGCTTCACGTCGGTCTGCACCACGGCGAGCGTGGAACCGACCACGAGGGTGACCACGGCGATGACCCAGATGGCCGGTCGCCAGTCGTCGCTCCACTGCGGCAGCGCGAACACGAGCACCCGCAGCATCGCTGCGAATGCCGCCGTCTTGCCCACCGACGCCATGAACGACGTGACCGGCGTGGGTGCGCCCTGGTACACGTCGGGCGTCCAGAAGTGGAACGGCACGGCGGCCACCTTGAAGGTGAGACCCACCAGCAGCAGCGCCACACCAGCGAGCACGAGCGCGTCGGTGCGTTGGGTCTGCACCTCACCAGCGAACGCCTGGAGGATGCGGCCGATGTTGGTGCTGCCCGTGGCGCCGTAGACGAGCGCGACGCCGTAGAGGAAGAAGGCCGACGAGAAGCCACCGAGCACGAAGTACTTGAGGCCGCTCTCCTGGCTCTGGATGCGCCGGCGGTGGCTGGCGGCCAGGACGTACAGGGCGATCGACAGCACCTCGAGGCCGAGGAACAGCACCAGCAGGTCGTTGGCGCTGGTCATCACGATGGCACCGATGGCAGCCATGAGGTACAGGCCGTACACCTCGGGACCGTCGAGGTCTTCCCGGCGCAGGTAGTCGTCGGTGACC